>NZ_JBFUHT010000022.1:0-143090 GCF_056402275.1 Azospirillum sp. P4_B5 | reverse complement strand
CACCCGTGCGCCACTAAGGCCGAAGCCTTCGTTCGACTTGCATGTGTTAGGCATGCCGCCAGCGTTCGTTCTGAGCCAGGATCAAACTCTCAGGTTCAAGCCGAGCACCGATCCATAAGGACCAGACGCTCTCTTGACAGGGCCGCTCARMGCGACCTCAACCCAAGCCTTCGAAACTGTTCGTCTCTTACTGCTTGACCGAGATGCTCAAGCGACCCGCGATGCCAGTCCCTTCCGGAACCGGTCCGCGGCCAACGGYYAAAACCGCCGCCTGCGCATCCCTTCTCACAACACGGTATCAACGATATCCAAGATCCCGCGATCCTCGTCGAGGACCGCTGCCCGTCCCGCGCTGCGTCACCGGAGTCCGGTGCGGCGCGTCGGGGCGACTTGTCTAGAAGCTTCGACTTGCTCTGTCAAGCCTTTGTTTTCACATTGGCTCGACGTTACTTCGCCTTATCTTCTGTTCCCTTGCCGCCGTCGCGCTTCTCAGCGGCCCCGGCGTCGTGGGAGCCGGGTTATAGGCGGGTCGGCCAAGCCCGGCAAGAGCTTTTTTCATCGCCGCCCATTTTTCCGTGGCGGGGTCGGACGGCCGATGGTGGAGATCGACGACGACGCGGCAACGACCAGCGGCGCGAAGCGCTCCTCCGCCTCCTGCGGGGTGAAGCGCGAGCGCGAGACGGCGATGTTGATGGCGCCGATGGGCGCGCCCGCCGGACCGACGATGGCCGCCGCGATCGACAGGTCGCCGTGGTAATATTCCTCGAAGGCGGTGGCGTAGCCGAGATCGGCGGACCGCTCGATCTTCGCCAGCAGATCCTCCCGCTTCCAGGTGGTGTTCGGCGTGTAGGGGTGCAGGTCCATGCGGTCGATCAGATCGACGGCTTCCTCCATCGGCATCCGCGACAGCATCGCCACCCCCGGCGCCGTGCAATAGGCCGGCATCCGCATCCCGAGGACGACGTCGGTGTTCAGCACATGGCGGCTCATGAAGCGCGACACGAAGACGATCTCCGTGTCGTCCAGCATGGTGAGATTGATCGTCTCCTCGGTGGTCTTGCTGAGATGCATCAGGTAGGGCATCGAGCGTTCGAGCAGGCCGTTGCCGCGCAGGTAATGATGGCCGAGGTCGAGCGTCTTGACCGTCAGCTCGAACCGCTTCGTCTCCGGGTCCTTGTGCAGGTAGCCCAGCTTTTCCAGCGTGTGGGTGAAGCGCTGCGCCGCGCTTTTGTCCAGCCCGACGATCGAGGCGATCTGGGTCAGGCTCATCGTCGGGCGCGCCGCGTCGAACGCGTTCAGCACGCGGAACGCCTTTTCCACGGACATGACCATCAGGGGATCGCCGGCGCGGGCCGGGCCGCCTTCCTTCACCGAGGCGTCCGCATCGACGGTTGCGGATTCCGTGTCTGACAGTCGGGAAGACGGACGGCGCGGAGCCATGGCGATCGGTCCTGTGGTTCGTGTGCGAGAGATACCGTTGACAGGTCTAGCAAAGCAAGCCAAGCTATTCAATACCAAGTATCGTATTGCAATACGACGCGCCGCCCCGACGGGCGCCGGAACGTCCGCAAGGCGCGCGAAACGCCCCGCTTACAGGAGTGGTCCCGTGTTCAAATTCATCCTCACCGAGGTCCGCGGCCCGGTCGGCATCATCACGCTGAACCGCCCGGAGATCCTGAACGCCTGGAACGCCGCGATGCGCGACGAGCTGGTCGTCGCCTTCGACCAGTTCGAGAACCAGGACGGTGTGCGCGCGATCATCCTCACCGGGGCCGGCGACCGCGCCTTCGGCGCCGGGCAGGACCTGAACGAGACCAAGACCTTCGACGCCGACCGCGCCGAAGAGTGGGTCGCGGAGTGGGAGCGCCTCTACCACCGCATGCGCACCCTGTCGAAGCCGCTGATCGTCGCGCTGAACGGCGTCGCCGCCGGCTCCGCCTTCCAGGTCGCCCTGCTCGGCGACTTCCGCATCGGCCACGCCGGCGTCCGCATGGGCCAGCCGGAGATCAACTCGGGCATCGCCAGCACCACCGGCCCGTGGATCATGAAGGAGATGATCGGTCTGGCCCGCACCATGGACCTGACGCTGTCGGGCCGGCTGATGGACGCCGAAGAAAGCCACCGCATCGGCCTGATCAACCGCATCGTCCCGCAGGACCGCGTGATGGCCGAGTCCCTGGCCCTGGCCGAGGAACTGGCCGCCAAGCCGCCGGTCGCCATGCGCCTGGACAAGCAGCGCTTCCGCGAGATGACCGAGGCCGGCTTCCGCGACGCCCTGGCCGCCGGCGTGCGCATCCAGCGCGAGGCCTACGCGTCCGGCGAACCGGCCCGGATGATGGAGGAGTTCCTCGCCAAGCGCGCCGCGAAGCGCGCGTAACTCGGGCTCCCGCCCCAAACACGGCTCTTCCTGGGCGCAACGATCCGCCCACCCGCGCCGCTACGGCGACGCTTATCCACCGGGGCAACAGAGACGCCCCGGCCGCACAGAACAGGGAGTTTCACATGAGCAAGACCTCCGGCTTCTCCATGGGCCGCCGCAGCCTGATGAAGGGAGCCGCCGGCGTCGCGCTGGGCGCCACCCTGCCCGCCGGGCTGCTGCGTCCGGCTTTCGCCGCCACGCAGATCACTGTCGCCGATCCGGGCGGCCCTTACAGCCCGGCCTTCCGCAAGGCCTTCTACGATCCGTTCGAGAAGGCGACCGGCATCAAGGTGGTCAACGTCGCCCGCGAGGCGGAGCCGACCGCCCAGTTCAAAGCCATCGTCGAGACCAAGTCCTACACCTGGGACGTCTGCACGCTGACCCTGTCGGCCCGCGACATCCTGATGAAGCAGAACCTGCTGGAGCCGCTGAACTTCGCCGCGGCGGACGTCCCCGGCCTGATGCCGGACTCGCTGACCAGCCATTGGATGGGCACCGACGTCTATTCGACCATCCTCGGCTACCGCGCCGACAAGTTCGCCTCCAACGCCCCGCAGAGCTGGGCCGACTTCTGGAACGTCGAGAAGTTCCCGGGCCGCCGCTCGCTGCGCAAGAACCCCATCGACACGCTGGAACAGGCGCTGCTCGCCGACGGCGTGCCGCTCGACCAGCTCTACCCGCTCGACGTCGACCGCGCCTTCAAGGCGCTCGACCGCATCAAGCCGCACATCGCCGTGTGGTGGACCGGCGGCGCCCAGTCCAGCCAGCTCATCCAGAGCGGCGAGGTCGACATGATCGCCCTGTGGAACGCCCGCGCCCAGGCGGTGATCGACGGCGGCGCCCCGGTGAAGATCAACTGGAACCAGGGCCTCTACTCGATCGAGGGCTGGGGCATCCCGCGCGGCAMCCCGCGCGCCGACGCCGCCCGCCAGTTCATCAAGTTCTGCGCCGACCCGTCCCGTCAGGCCGTCTTCACCGAGGTGCTGGCCTACGGCCCGACCAACCTCGACGCCTACAAGAGCATCCCGAAGGAGCGCGCCCCGGCGTTGCCCACCTTCGAAGACAATCTGAAGGTGATGACCATCGCCAAGGAGGATTGGTGGGGCGCCAACCGGTCGAAGATGAACGAGCGTTTCAACGCCTGGATTCTCGGCTAAGCCCGCCTGCCGGAAAGGAGACCCGCCGCCATGCTCTCACCGCTCGCACAGGCGCGGACAGCGCCGGTCCAAGCCGGAGCCGCCGCCACGCCGAAGCTGCTGGTCGACGGCCTGACCAAACGGTACGGCGCCATCACGGCGCTGGAACCCACCCGCCTGGACGTCCCGGCGGGCGAGTTCCTGACGCTGCTCGGCCCGTCGGGGTCCGGCAAGACCACGCTGTTGCAGATGATCTGCGGGCTGGTGGAGCCCAGCGGCGGGCGCATCCTGATCGACGGGCAGGACGAGACCCGGACCCCCGTGCACAAGCGGGACATCGGTCTCGTCTTCCAGCATTACGCCCTGTTCCCGCACCTGACGGTGGCGGAAAACATCGGCTTTCCCCTGCGCATGCGCGGCGTCGCCGCGGCGGACCTGACGCGGCGCGTGAAGGACGCGCTGGAGATGGTCCACCTGGGTCATCTCGCCGGGCGCTTCCCCAAGGAGCTGTCCGGTGGGCAGCAGCAGCGCGTCGCCCTGGCGCGCTGCTTCGTCTACCAGCCCTCGGTCATCCTGATGGACGAGCCGCTGGGGGCGCTCGACAAGAAGCTGCGCGAGCACATGCAGTACGAGATCAAGCGCCTGCACCGCGAGACGGGCGCCACGATCATCTACGTCACCCATGACCAGGAGGAAGCCCTGGCCATGTCGGACCGCATCTGCCTGATGAACCACGCCCGGATCGAGCAGCTCGGCACCCCGCACGACATCTACGCCCGCCCGAAGACCGCCTTCGCCGCCGACTTCATCGGCGTGTCGAACATCTTCCGCGGGCAGGTCAAACGCGACGGCAGCGGGGCGCCCATGCTGGTCACCGGCAACGGCAGCTTCCGCCTGTCCGCCGACACGCCGGACCGTCCGGACGGCACGTTGGTCGTGCGTCCCGAACAGCTCGACATCGACGGCGACGGCGACAACGAGGTGCGGGGCGAGGTGGTGGACACCGTCTACGCCGGCTCCGAGACCCGCGTCCTGGTGTCGCTCGGCGGCGAGGAGACGATCACCGTCCGGCTGCGCCGCGGCACCGCCCCGCCGCGGCTGGGCGAGGTCGTCGCGGTGCGCTGGCGCGCCGACGCCGGGGTGCTGGTGTCATGAGCGCCGCAGCCCTGAACCATGACGGCGCCTTCGCCGCGGCGCGGCGGCGGCTGCGCTTCGGCCCGCTGTGGCTGGCCGCCCCCGGCCTCGCCTTCCTGGCGATCTTCTTCCTGTTCCCGGTGCTGCGGCTGCTCGGCCTCAGCGTCCAGGACCTGGAGACCGCGGCCTGGACCGGCGACCATTACGCCCGCATCGTCGCCACGGACGTCTATTTCCGCGTCCTGATGAGCACCTTCCGCATCGCCGGGCTGACCGCCCTGCTGTCGCTCCTGTTCGGCTACCCGCTGGCCTACTGGCTGGCGCAGCTGCCGGAGCGCCAGCGCGGGCTGGCGATCCTGGCGGTGATGGTGCCCTTCTGGACCAGCTATCTGGTGAAGACCTTCGCCTGGATGGTCATACTGGGGCGCACCGGCGTCATCAACCAGATCCTCTCCGGCACCGGGATGTCACCGCTGCCGCTGCTGCACAACGAGTTCGGCGTGATGGCCGGCATGGTCCACGCCATGCTGCCGCTGGCCGTGCTGACCATGCTGCCGGTGCTGACCACCATCGATCGCCGGCTGGTCCAGGCGGCGGAAACGCTGGGGGCGCCTCCGGCCAACGCCTTCTGGCTCGTCTATTTCCAGCTCTCGCTGCCCGGCGTGGCGGCGGCCGGGCTGCTGACCTTCATCTCCTCGCTGGGCTTCTTCATCGTTCCGGCGCTGCTCGGCGGGCCGCAGCAGACCATGCTGGCGCAGCTCATCATCACCCAGATCCAGGAGATGCTGAACTGGGCGTTCGCCGGCGCGCTGGCCACCTTCATGCTGGTCGCCGCCCTGGTCACCTGCTGGGTCTACGACCGGCTGTTCGGCCTGTCGTCCCTGTCGGGAGAGACCTCCGGGCGGGCGGGCGGCGGCCAGGGCCGCCTGCGCGGCGCCGGGATGACCGTCCTGTCGGCGCTCGCCAAGGCGTCGACCGCGCTGGGCGGTCCGGTCGGGCGCGTGCTGGGACCGAAGATGATGGACCGGCTGCTGCCGCTCTATTCCAGGGCGGTGATCGTCTTCCTGGTCGCCCCAGCGCTGGTGGTCGTTCCCATCGCCTTCACCACCTCCCCCTTCCTCGACTTCCCGCCGCCGGGCTACGGGCTGGAGTGGTTCCGGGTCTACTTCAACTCCGACCTCTGGGTGTCGGCGACGATCCGTTCCTTCGCGGTGGCCCTTGCCACGGCGGTCCTGGCGACGCTGGTGGCCGGTCTGGCCGCGCTGGCGCTCGCCCGCTCCTCCTCGCGCTGGCGCGGGGCGATCTTCGCCTTCTTCCTGGCGCCGATGATCGTGCCGCGCATCGTCATCGCGGTCGGGCTGTTCTACCTGTTCGCCCAGATCGGGCTGGTCGCCACCGACCTCGGTCTGATCATCGGCCACACGGTGCTCGCCCTGCCCTTCGCCTTCGTCGCCATCTCCGCGGTGGTCAAGGGGCACGACTGGCGGCTGGACCAGGCGGCGGCGACGCTGGGGGCAAACCGCTTCAAGACGCTGATGCTGGTCACCGTTCCGCTGATCCGCGGCGGTCTGGTGGCGGCCTTCCTGTTCGCCTTCATCACCTCCTTCGACGAGCTGACCGTGGCGATCTTCGTCAGCGGCGGCGTCAAGACCACGCTTCCGAAGCAGATGTGGGACGACATGATCCTCCAGTTGAACCCGACGCTGGCCGCCGTGTCCGTCGTGGTCTTCGCGATCGTGATGGCCCTGCTGCTGATGGCGGAATGGCTGCGCCGTCCGGCGCGCTGATCCGCAACCTTATTCGGCTGTCACCAACCGACCAAACGCATTCGAGATTACGCACCATGTCCGATTTCGAAGAAGGGTTCGTCCGCCTGTTCACGCAGGCGGCCCGGACCGGACGCGCCCGCCTGTTCGCCCGCTTCAACGGCGAGGCGCTGAGCTTCGCCACGCTCGACCGCCAGTCCGACGGCGTCGCGGCGGAGCTGCGGCGGCTGGGCCTGAAGCCCGGCGACCGCGTGGCGCTGATGCTGCGCAACAGCCCGCTGGTGCTCTCCACCCTGTTCGGCCTCGCCAAGGCGGGACTGGTGTGGGTGCCGATCAACGCCCAGCAGCGCGGCGAAGGCCTGCGCTACATCCTGGAGCATTCGGCCCCCGGCGCCATCGTCGCCGAGGCCGAGTTCCTGCCGGTGATCGCCGAGACGGGTGGCGTGCCCGCCGGCACGCCCCTGATCGTCCAGGGCGACCCGGCGGCGGCGCTGCGGCTGGAGACCCTGCTGGAGTCCGACGCCGCCTTCGAGGAGGCGCCGCCCGCCCCCGACGACACCTTCGCCATCATGTACACCTCCGGCACCACCGGGCGGCCCAAGGGCGTGCTGGTGTCGCACCGCATGATGCGGCTGGCCGGCGAGGCGGTGGCCCGCGTCTCCGCCGCCCGCGACGGCGACGTGCTGTTCGTGTGGGAGCCGCTGTACCACATCGGCGGCGCCCAGATGATCGTCATGCCGCTGATCCGCGGCGTGTCGCTCGCCATGGTCGACCGCTTCAGCGCCAGCCGCTTCTGGGATCAGGTGCGGGAGTACGGGGCGACCCACATCCATTACCTGGGCGGCATCCTGCAGATCCTGCTCAAGCAGCCCGTCTCCCCGCGCGACCACGACCACCCGGTGCGCATCGCCTGGGGCGGCGGCTGCCCCAAGGAGACCTGGACGCCCTTCGAGGAGCGGTTCGGCGTGCAGATCCGCGAATGCTACGGCATGACCGAGGCGTCGAGCATCACCACCTGCAACGACGAGGGCGTGGTCGGCGCGGTCGGCCGCCCGATGCCCTGGTTCACGGTGGAGCTGCTGGACGGCGCGGGCAGGCCCGTGCCGCAGGGCGAGCGGGGCGAGATCGTCGTCCGCACCGACCGGCCCGGCGCCATCTTCGCCGGTTACTTCCGCAACCCGGAGGCGACGGCCCGCGCGCTCAAGGACGGTGCCCTGCACACCGGCGACCTCGGCTCGCTCGATGAGGCCGGCACTTTGCTGTTCCACGGCCGGATGACCGACAGCGTGCGCTGCAAGGGCGAGAACGTCTCGGCCTGGGAGGTCGAGCATGTGGCGGCCACCCACCCCTCCGTCGAGGACTGCGCCATCATCGGAGTCGCCGCCGAGGTGGGCGAGCAGGACATCAAGCTGTTCGTGAAGCCGAAGGCCGGGGCGACGCTGGACATCCCGTCACTGTCCGGCTGGCTCGGAAAACAACTCGCCCCCTATCAGAATCCGCGCTACATCGCGGTGGTCGAGGAGTTCGAGCGCACCCCCAGCCAGCGCATCATGAAGCACAAGCTGTCCCCGGCCTTAGACGGCTGCTGGGACCGGCTGGCCGGCTGACGGCGCGTTTCACCTCCCCCCGCATGCCGACCGGCCTGCGGGGGAATTTTTTGGACCCGGCTCTGGGTGCCCCCCTGTCGCCCCGCCGATCAAGCCCGCCTTAATGGAAAGCCCTGGACATGCCGCTGCACCGCTGGTTCTCGAACCGCAAGTTATTGCACAAGATCCTCGTTCCGGTTCTCGTCCTGCTGATCGTGATCGCCAGCCTCGTCTGGACCGCCCGGAGCGCGATCTCCGATCTGACAAGCTCCACCGCCCGCATCACCGAGGTGGTCGCCGACCGGCTCGGCGCGACCATTGCCGTCCAGTCGGCGCTCGGCGACGCCATGGACACCGAGGCGAACGCCATCGTCGCCTCGTCGCGCGAAGCCATCGACGCCGCCAACGCGCAGCTCACGGCCAACATCGCCAAGGCCCTGTCCGCCATCGACACGCTGGCCGAGGCCTATGACGACCCGGCGGAGCGCGAGAGCATCCAGGCCATCAAGTCGATCGTCGGGGAGTATGAGCGCGTCGCCCAGACCACCGTGCAGCTGGCCCGCGGCTTCGACACCGACGGCGCCATCCGCGTGTCCATCGACGTCGGCCGACCCGTCCGGCAGAAGCTGACCGCGGCGCTGGGCGAGCGGGTGGAGCAGAGCATGGCCGAGACGCGGGAGGCCGAGCGGCGCGCCACCGCCCTGTCCCAGCAGGTCATGACACGGCTCTACACCGTCGCGGGCGCCGGCGTGCTGTTCGCCTTCGGCCTGCTGGGGTCCATCCTGCTGTTCTTCGTGGTGCGTCCGCTGCACCGCCTGACGTCGGAAATGACCTCCATCGCCTCCGGCGATCTGACTGTCGCCATCCAGGGCACCGAACGCACGGACGAGGTCGGCCTGCTCGCCCGCGCGCTCCAGGTCTTCAAGAACAACGGGCTGGAGATGCGGCGCCTCCAAGAGGAGAGCGACGCGCAGAAGCGCCAGATGGAGGCCGACCGCCGGTCCGCCATGTTGGCCCTCGCCGACCAGTTCGACGCCAACGTGCAGGGCGTGGTCCAGGCCGTCTCGCAGGCCGCCCGCCAGCTTCAGAGCAACGCGCAGACGATGACCGGCGCCGCCGAGACGACGACGGAACAGGCCTCCTCGGTCGCCGCCGCGACGGAGCAGGCATCGGCCAACGTCGCGACGGTCGCCGCTGCGTCGGAGCAGCTGGGAAGCTCCATCGGGGAGATCGGCCGTCAGGTCAACGGCGCCGCGACGGTCGCCCGCGACGCCGTGGCCGAAGGGGAACGGACCAACGCGCTGGTGGAGCGGCTGGCCAGCGCCGCCCAGAAGATCGGCGACGTCGTCAACCTGATCCAGAACATCGCCTCCCAGACCAACCTGCTGGCGCTGAACGCCACCATCGAGGCGGCGCGCGCCGGCGAGGCCGGCAAGGGCTTCACCGTGGTCGCCCACGAGGTGAAGGCGCTGGCCACCCAGACCTCCCAGGCGACCGAGGAGATCGCCAGCCAGATCACCGAGATCCAGGCGATCACCGAAGGCACCGTGACGGCCATCCGCAACATCGCCCGGACCATCGCCGACGTGGACGCCATCGCCGGGGCCATCGCCGCCGCCGTGGAGGAGCAGACCGCCGCCACGCACGAGATCGGCCGCAACATCCAGCAAGCCGCCCAGGGCACCCGGCTGGTCTCCGGCAACATCGGCGGGGTCAGCCAGTCGGCCACCGACGTGCGCGAGGCTGCTGCCGAAGTGCTGGACGCCGCGAACAGCCTGTCCCGCGACTCCGACCTGCTGCGCGACGAGATCCACGGCTTCATCGCGCGGGTCCGCGCCGGTTGACACCTTTTGTACGAGCGTGACCCCCGCGTGACCATTTTCGCATCACGCGGGGGTAGCGCCCCCAACGGCCGAATTCGTGGTAGCATGGCGCTCCACAGTCGGAAGCCTTTGGAACCCCATGCCGAGCCTGTCCAGCGGCCTCAACGCCCTCATCGCCACGGTCCTGCGCAGCCACCCCTCCCTGCGGGTGCTGCCGGTGTCCCGCTACACCCGGGACCAGGCCGCCGCCTACGCCGCCGCTAACGGGCGGGCCATCGCCCACGCCGTCGACGAGCGGGGGCGGCAATCGCTCCTGGTCGCCATGACCGGGCTGGATTACGTCAGCGTCTGCGACCTCGACCACGATCTGACGGTCCCCGCCGAGCAGCCGGTGTCGCTGATCGTGCCCGAGCTGCGCGGCGGGCTGCTCGCCCGCTTCACCCCGCGCACCGCCGGGGACGTGTGCCGGATCGTCGAGGCCGTCTGCCCCTGATCCGGCGAACAGGCTCTTGCGACGGCCCCCACCCAAACCCTCCCCCGCTGCGCAGGTGAGGGCTTCGGGACCTCAGGCCGGCTGCATGCTGCCCGTCTGCTGGTAGCGCAGGTGCCAGGAGAAGGCCTCCTCCAGCAGGTGCGGCGTGTGGCCGCCGCGCTGCAGCGCCCGGCGGTGATAATCCAGCGCCAGCTCGCGGTAGCTGGGATGGACGCAGTTGTGGATGATCGTCTCCGCCCGCTCGCGCGGGGCGAGGCCGCGCAGGTCGGCCAGACCGGTTTCCGTCACCAGGACGTCCACGTCATGCTCGTTGTGGTCGGTGTGGGTGACCATCGGCACGACGCTTGAGATCCGGCCGTCCTTCGCCAGCGACTTGGTGACGAAGATGGCGAGGTGGGCGTTGCGCGCGAAATCCCCAGAGCCGCCGATGCCGTTCATCATCTGCGTGCCGTTGACGTGGGTGGAGTTCACGTTGCCGTAAATGTCGCACTCCAGCGCCGTGTTGATGCCGATCACGCCCAGCCGGCGGATGACCTCCGGGTGGTTGGAGATCTCCTGCGGGCGCAGCAGCAGCCGGCCCTTATAGCTGCCGATCCGTGGCAGGACCTCCGCGTATTTCCCGGCGCTCAGCGTGATCGAGGACCCCGAGGCGAAGGTCAGCTTGCCGGCGTCGAACAGCTCGAAGGTGCTGTCCTGCAGGACCTCGCTGTACATGGTCAGGTCGTGGAACGGGCTGTCGATCATGCCGTGCAGCACGGCGTTGGCGATGGTCCCGATCCCGGCCTGGAGCGGGTTCAGCGAGCGGCCCAGCCGGCCCTGCCGCACCTCGCGGTCCAGGAATTCGATCAGGTGGCCGGCGATGTCCTTCGTCTCGCCGTCCGGCGGCAGGATGGTGGCGCTGCTGTCCTGCTTGTGGGTCACCACGATGGCCGCGATCTTGGACGGGTCGATGGGGATGCAGGGCAGGCCGGCGCGGCTCTCCGCCGTCACCACCGGGATCGGCTCGCGGAAGGGGCGGCGCGTCGGAATGTAGACGTCGTGCATCCCCTCCAGGTCGAGCGGCTGGGTCAGGTTCAGCTCGACAATGATCTTCTCGGCCAGGATGGCGAAGGTCGCGGAATTGCCGATGGAGGTGGTGGGAACGATCCCGCCCGTCTCGGTGATCGCGCAGGCCTCGATCACCGCCACGTCCACCGGGCCCATCTGGCGGGAGCGCAGAAGCTCCACCGTCTCCGACAGGTGCTGGTCGACGAACATCACCTCGCCGCGGTTGATCGCCTTGCGCAGCACCGGGTCGGCCTGGAACGGCAGGCGGCGGGCCAGCACCCCGGCCTCCGTCAGGATGCGGTCCACGTCGTTGCCGAGCGAGGCGCCGGTCATCAGCGTGACCTTCAACCGCTCCGTCGCGGCGCGTTCGGCCAGCGCCAGCGGCACCGCCTTGGCGTCCCCGGCGCGGGTGAAGCCGCTCATGCCGATGGTCATGCCGTCGCGGATCAGCAGGGCGGCCTCTTCCGGCGTCACCACCTTCCCCCACAGGGACTTCAGGCGAATACGGTCGCGGTACATGGTCATCCTTTGCACGTTCTCGGGCGTTTGTTGCCTGGGGCGTTTGTTCGGCAGGCGATTGATTCGCTTTTATCGTTGAGGTCCGTCATAGGCCCCGCTTTCGCAGCGCTGCAATTGCCGGTCAGTCATATCAGGGTGTCCTAATGGGCATGAATGGCCGCATTGCACCGTGGCCCCTCAAACGCCCGGTTGTGCCCCGGCACCGCCCTAGGGCATATGGATTGGCTTCCGCCGTGACCCTTGTCCGGCCAACGGGAAAGCCTGCCAGGGAGCCTCCGCCGATGCGTTTCTCTTCCCTCACCGACCGCATCCGCGGCGACCGCGTCGCGGCCTGGGACATCCATTTCGCCGCCTGGACCGCCAAGGGGCGCGGCGAGGACGTGATCGTGCTGAGCGTCGGCGACCCGGATTTCGACACGCCCGCCCCGGTGCGCGACGCCGCAATCGCCGCCCTTCACGCCGGCGACACCCACTACACCCCCATTCCCGGCCGTCCGGAGCTGCGCGCCGCGCTGGCCCGCGACGTGGCCCGCCGCACCGGCATGGCCGTCGAGCCGGAGAATGTCATCGTCTGCGCCGGGGCGCAGAACGGCCTGTTCAACGCCACCCTCTGCCTCGTCGAGGCGGGGGACGAGGTGCTGGTTCCGGAGCCGATGTACCTCACCTACGAGGCCTGCGTCCGCGCGTCGGGCGCCACGCTGGTCCCGGTGGCCCCGGACGCCGCCACGCTGCGGCTGGACCCGGTGGCGCTGGCCGCCGCGGTCACCCCGCGCACCCGCGCCATCTTCCTGGCGACCCCCGCCAATCCCACCGGCATCGTCATGTCGGCGGAGGAGCTGGAGGCCGTGGCCGACCTCGCCCGCCGCCACGATCTGTGGGTGGTCGCCGACGAGGTCTACGCCAGCCTGACCTTCGACCGCCCGCACATCGGCATCGCCACCTTGCCCGGCATGGCGGAGCGCACGGTGACCATCAACAGCCTGTCCAAGTCGCACGCCATGACCGGCTGGCGCGCCGGCTGGGTGGTCGCCCCGGCGCCGTTGGTCGGCCATATGGGCACGCTGGCGCTGTGCATGCTCTACGGCCTGCCGGGCTTCGTGCAGCAGGCGGCGCTGGTCGCCGTCGAGCAGGGAGACGGGGCGGTGGCGGCGATGCGCGAGGGCTACCGCCGCCGCCGCGACATCGCTCTGGAGGCGCTCGGCTCCGTTTCCGGCCTGCGCTGCCTGAAGCCGGAGGCCGGCATGTTCATGCTGGTGGACGTGCGCGGCACCGGCCTGCCGACCATGGAGTTCGCGTGGCGGCTGTTCCGCGAGACCGGCGTGTCGGTCCTCGACGCCGGCGCCTTCGGCCCGGCGGCGGCTGGCTGCGTCCGCCTGTCCTTCGCGGTCGGCGAGGCGGAGCTTGCGGAGGCCTGCCGCCGCATCGCCGCCTTCGTGACGGGGTTGGCGTCCGGCGGCTGAGTAACATAGCCCTCTCCCCTCTGGGGAGAGGGTGGCCCGCAGGGCCTCTCGCGCTGGCCGAAGGCCAGCGCTGACGGCGGCAGGCGGATGCCTCTGGCATCCGCTGAGAGCCGGTGAGGGAGTTGCGCTTGTGCCGAACGTGGCGCCACGCGCAACCCCCTCACCCTAACCCTCTCCCCGGAGGGGAGAGGGGACTTCAAACATCCCCTCGACGCTGTTACCGAGCGTTACAAATCTAATCCCTTCTGGACATATTCTGCGCGCGACGCCGTGATAGCGTCCCGCCGGGATCGGGGCCGGGCCGCCGGCCGCCCTCCCGACGCGACTTTCCGGACGACGCCCGCAGGCGATGAAGGACCCGATGGATTTGGACACGCCTCTCAAACCGCCGCCCGCGCAGGGGCCGGACAGCCACGCCACGGCAGTGCCGGAGGCCCGCCGGGACCAGTCGGTTTCCGACGCCCAGCGGACCGACGCGCCACGGCGGCGCTCGATCCTGGGCCGGGTGCTGGCGTGGCTGGTGGTGCTGTCGCTGATCGGCGGCGGGGTGTGGTGGTTCGCCTTCCGCCCGGCGCCGGAGATGGCGGCGCGCGGTGGTCCCGGCGGCTTCCGGCCCGGCATGCCGACCGCCGCGCCGGTGGTCACCGCAACGGTCGAGAAGGGCGACATGCCGATCCGGCTGAACGGGCTGGGCACCGTGTCGTCGCTCGCCACCGTCACGGTGCGCCCGCAGGTCGGCGGCCAGCTCACCCAGGTCGCCTTCACCGAAGGGCAGGCCGTCCAGAAGGGCGACTTCCTGGCGGAGGTCGACCCGCGGCCCTTCCAACTCGCCGTCGAACAGGCGGAGGCCCAGCTTCTGCGCGATCAGGCGTTGCTGAAGAACGCCCGGCTGGACCTGGAGCGCTACCGCCTGCTGGTCAAACAGGACTCCATCGCCAAGCAGCAGCGCGACACCCAGGAATCGCTGGTCCAGCAGTATGAAGGCACGGTGAAGGCCGATCAGGTGGCGGTGGAGAACGCCAAGCTGAACCTGTCCTACACCCGCATCACCGCCCCCGTCTCTGGCCGCGCCGGGCTGCGGCTGGTCGATTCCGGCAACTACGTCACGGCGGGCGAGGCCGGCGGCATCGTCGTCATCACCCAGGTGCAGCCGATCTCCGTCCTGTTCACCCTGCCCGAGGACAACATCCCGGCGATCATGGCGCGGCTGCGCGACGGGGCGAAGCTTCCGGTCACCGCCTACGACCGGACGCGCGACCGTGTGCTGGCGACCGGCACGCTGACCACGGTGGACAACCAGATCGACGTGACCACCGGCACGGTCAAGCTGCGCGCCCAGTTCGACAACGCCGACCAGTCGCTGTTCCCCAACCAGTTCGTCAACGTCCAACTTCTGGTGGACACGCTGGCCGGCGTGCCGATGGTCCCGGTGGCGGCGGTCCAGCGCGGGGCGCCCGGCACCTATGTCTATGTGGTGAACGGCGCGGACAGCACGGCCTCGGTCCGTCCGGTGACGCTGGGCGCCAGCGACGGGGCGAAGACCGTCATCACCCAGGGCGTGCAGCCCGGCGAGACGGTGGTGATCCAGGGCGCCGACCGGCTGCGCGAAGGCGCCAAGGTGGCGGCGACCGACGGCTCGGCCCAGCCGGCCCCCACACCGTCCAGCGAGGGACCGCGTCCGCAGCGCCGCCCCCAGCGCAACGCGTCGTAACGCGCGCCTGCCGCCATGAACATCTCCCACCCCTTCGTCGTCCGCCCGGTCGCCACCTCGCTGCTGATGCTGGCGATCCTGCTGGTGGGGGCGGTGTCCTACCGCTTCCTGCCGCTGTCGGCGCTGCCGGCGGTGGAATACCCGACGATCCAGGTCCAGACCTTCTTCCCCGGCGCCAGCCCGGAGGTGATGACCTCGTCGGTCACCGCCCCGCTGGAGCGCCAGCTCGGCCAGATGCCGGGGCTGGTGCAGATGTCCTCGGTCAGCGCCGCCGGGGCGTCGGTCATCACGCTCCAGTTCGGGCTGGAGCTGAGCATCGACATCGCGGAGCAGGAGGTGCAGGCGGCCATCAACGCCGCCGGGAACCTGCTGCCGTCGGACCTTCCCGCCCCGCCGATCTACGCCAAGGTCAACCCGGCGGACGCGCCGATCCTGACGCTGGCCCTGACGTCGAAGACGCTGCCGCTGACCCAGGTGCAGGACTTGGCGGACAGCCGCTTCGCGCAGAAGCTGTCGCAGCTTCCCGGTGTCGGTCTGGTCAGCCTCAGCGGCGGGCACCGGCCGGCGGTGCGCATCCGCGCCAACGTCCAGGCGCTGGCCGCCTACGGGCTGAACATCGACGACCTGCGCAGCACCATCAACACGGCCAACGTCAACTCGCCCAAGGGCACCATCGACGGGCCGACCCGCAACTACACCATCAACGCCAACGACCAGCTCCGCCGGGCCGACGAGTACAAGGACCTCGTCGTCGCCTACCGCAGCGGCGCCCCGGTCCGCCTGTCCGACGTCGCCGAGGTGCTGGACAGCGCCGAGAACACCCGGCTGGGCGCCTGGATGAACGACACGCCGGCCATCCTCCTGAACATCCAGCGCCAGCCCGGCGCCAACGTGATCGAGGTGGTGGACCGGGTGAAGGAGATGCTGCCCAACCTGACCGCCGCCCTGCCCGGCTCGGTCGACGTCGCCGTGCTGACCGACCGCACCGTGACCATCCGCGCCTCCGTCGAGGACGTGCAGATGGAGATGATGGTGGCCATGGGGCTGGTCGTCCTGGTCATCTTCCTGTTCCTGCGCAACATCCCGGCCACGATCATCCCCAGCCTGTCGGTGCCGCTGTCACTGGTCGGCACCTTCGCCGTGATGTATCTGGCGGGTTTCAGCCTGAACAACCTGTCGCTGATGGCGCTGACCGTCGCGACCGGCTTCGTCGTGGACGACGCCATCGTGATGATCGAGAACATCGCCCGCCATGTGGAGCGCGGCGAGCCGCCGCTTCAGGCCGCGCTGAAGGGGTCGAAGCAGATCGGCTTCACCATCGTGTCGCTGACCGTCTCGCTGATCGCGGTGCTGATCCCGCTTCTGTTCATGGGCGACGTGGTCGGCCGGCTGTTCCGCGAGTTCGCCATCACGCTGGCCGTCACCATCCTGATCTCCGCCGTCGTCTCGCTGACTCTGGTGCCGATGCTCTGCGCCAAGCTGCTGCGCCACCGCGAGCCGCGCGAGATGTCCGCCATCGCCCGCCGCAGCGAGGCGTGGTTCGACGCGGTGATCGCCGGCTACGCCCGCACGCTGCGCTGGGTGCTGGACCGCCAGGGGGCGACGCTGCTGGTCGCCGTGGGCACGCTGGCGCTGACGGTGGTGCTCTACACCGCCATCCCCAAGGGGTTCTTCCCGGCGCAGGACACCGGCCTGATCCAGGGCGTGACGGAGGCCACCCAGTCCGTCTCCTACGCCGCCATGGCGGAGCGGCAGCGGGCGCTGGCGGTGGAGGTGCTGAAGGACCCCGACGTGGTCAGCCTGTCCTCCTTCATCGGGGTGGACGGCACCAACACCACCATGAACAGCGGCCGCCTCCTCATCAACCTGAGGCCGAAGGAGCAGCGGACGGATCCTGTGGCCGACATCATCCGCCGCATCCGCCACAACACCGCCGCCGTCCCCGGAATCGAGCTGTTCATGCAGCCGGTGCAGGACCTGACCATCGACGCCACCGTCAGCCGCACCCAGTACCAGTTCGTCCTCGAGGACGCGAACCCCGAGGAGCTGCGCGTCTGGGCGCCGAGGCTGCTGGACCGGCTGGCCGCGGTGCCGGAGATCACCGACGTCACCAGCAACCTTCAGGAGAAGGGGCTGTCGGCCGCCATCACCATCGACCGCGACACCGCCGCGCGCTACGGCGTCACCACGGCGGCCATCGACAACGCGCTGTACGACTCCTTCGGCCAGCGCATCGTCTCCACCATCTTCACCCAGGCCAACCAGTTCCGCGTGATCCTGGAGGCCGACCCCGACCGCATGACGGTGGACCAGCTGCTGACCGCCATCCATTTGCCCTCGGCGGGCGGCGGGCAGGTGCCGCTGGCCGCCTTCGCGCGGATGGAGGTGCGCAACGCGCCGCTCCAGATCAACCATTTCGGGCAGTTCCCGGCGGTCACCGTCTCCTTCAACCTGGCGCCGGGAGTCTCGCTGGGCGCCGCGGTCAAGGCCATCGAGGCGGCGGAGCAGGAACTCGGCCTGCCGGCCAGCGTGCTGACCCGCTTCCAGGGCGCGGCCCTGGCCTTCCAGGCGTCGCTGGGCAACCAGCTCCTGCTGATCCTGGCCGCCATCGTCACGATGTACATCGTGCTGGGCGTCCTCTACGAGAGCTACATCCACCCGATCACGATCCTCTCCACCCTGCCCTCGGCGGGGGTCGGGGCGCTGATCGCGCTGATGCTGGCCGGGCACGACCTGGACATCATCGCGATCATCGGCATCATCCTGCTGATCGGCATCGTGAAGAAGAACGCGATCATGATGATCGACTTCGCCCTCGACGCCGAGCGGGAGGAGGGCAAGCCCCCGCGCGAGGCCATCTATCAGGCCTGCCTGCTGCGCTTCCGGCCGATCCTGATGACGACCATGGCGGCGCTGCTCGGCGCCCTGCCGCTGATGCTCGGCACCGGCACGGGGTCGGAGCTGCGCCAGCCGATGGGCGTGTCGATCGTCGGCGGGCTGATCCTCAGCCAGCTTCTCACCCTCTACACCACGCCGGTGATCTATCTGGCCTTCGACCGGCTGGCCGCAAAGCTGCGCGGGCGTCCCGACGGGCAGACGGAAGGGGCCGCGCGATGAGCTGGGCCGCCAACCTGTCGGCGCCCTTCATCCGGCGGCCGGTGGCGACGACCCTGCTGACGCTCGGGCTGGCGCTGGCCGGGGCGCTGGGCTTCCTGGGGTTGCCGGTGTCGCCGCTGCCGCAGGTGGACTTCCCGACCATCTCGGTCAGCGCGTCCATGCCCGGCGCCAGCCCGGAGACGATGGCGGCCAGCGTCGCCACACCGCTGGAACGGCATCTCGCCCAGATCGCCGACGTGACGGAGATGACCTCCTCCAGCTCCGCCGGATCGACGCGGATCACGCTCCAGTTCGGGCTGAACCGCGACATCGACGCCGCGGGCCGCGAGGTGCAGGCGGCCATCAACGCCGCCCGCGCCGACCTGCCGTCCAGCCTGCGCAGCAACCCGACCTACCGCAAGGTCAACCCCGCCGACGCCCCGATCATGATCCTGACCATGACCTCGGCGACGCTCAGCCAGGGGCAGCTCTACGATTCCGCGGCGACCGTGCTCCAGCAGAAGCTGTCGCAGGTCGAGGGGATCGGGCAGGTCAGCATCGGCGGCAGCTCGCTTCCCGCCGTGCGGGTGGAGCTGAACCCGCGCGCCCTGTTCCAGTACGGCATCGGGCTGGAGGACGTGCGGGCCGCCATCGCCTCGGCCAACGCCAACGCCCCCAAGGGCGCCGTCGAGGACGGGGAACTGCGGTTCCAGATCTACACCAACGACCAAGCCAGCAAGGCCGAGGAGTACCGGTCGCTGGTCATCGCCTACCGCAACGGGGCCGCCGTCCGCCTGTCCGACGTGGCCGAGGTGTCGGACAGCGTGGAGGACCTGCGCAACGCCGGAATCACCAACGGCAAGCCGTCGGTCCTGCTGATGCTGAACCGCCAGCCGGCGGCCAACATCATCGAGACGGTGGACCGGGTGAAGGCCATGCTGCCGGAGCTTCGCGCCTCCATCCCCGCCGACATCGACCTGTCGGTCTCCAGCGACCGCACCACGACCATCCGCGCCTCGCTGGCCGAGGTGGAGCACACGCTGATCATCGCCGTCGGGCTGGTGGTGATGGTGGTGTTCCTGTTCCTGCGCAACGCGCGGGCGGCGCTGATCCCCAGCGTCGTGGTGCCGGTGTCGCTGATCGCCACCTTCGGCGCCATGTATCTGCTGGGCTACAGCCTGAACAACCTGTCGCTGATGGCGCTGACCATCGCCACCGGCTTCGTGGTGGACGACGCCATCGTCGTTCTGGAGAACATCGCCCGCCACATCGAGAACGGCATGTCCCGTACCCAGGCCGCGCTGCGCGGCGCGCGGGAGGTCGGCTTCACCGTCCTGTCGATGAGCCTGTCGCTGGTCGCCGTCTTCATCCCGATCCTGCTGATGGGCGGCATCGTCGGGCGGCTGTTCCGCGAGTTCGCCCTGACCCTGTCCATCGCCATCCTGGTCTCGATGGTCATCAGCCTGACCACCACGCCGATGATGTGCGCCATCCTGCTGCGTGAGCCGCGCAAGGCGAAGGAACCGGGCCGCATCGTGGGTGGCTTGCGCCGGATCGGGGGGCGGATCGGCGCCCAAATCGGCGGGGGCACGCTGCGCCTCTACGACCGCACGCTGACGGCGGCGCTCGACAACAGCCTGCTGACCATGGTGGTCTTCGCGGCCACCGTCGCGCTCTCCGTCCATCTCTTCACGATCATCCCCAAGGGCTTCTTCCCGCAGCAGGACACCGGCCGGCTGATCGGCTTCGTCGTGGCGGACCAGAGCACCTCCTTCACGCTGATGAAGGAGAAGATGGAGCGCTTCGTGGCGCTGGTGCAGGCCGACCCGGCGGTGGACACGGTGGTGGGCTACACCGGCGGCAGCCGGACCAACAGCGGCTTCATGGCCGTCTCGCTGAAGCCGCTGGCGCAGCGCGACGTCACCGCCGACGCGGTGATCGCCCGGCTGCGCACCCAGCTCACCCAGGTGCCCGGCGCGAACCTGTACCTGTCGGTCATGCAGGATTTGCGGGCGGGCGCGCGGCAGTCCAACGCCAACTACCAGTTCACGCTGCAGGGCGACACGCTGGACGAGTTGCAAACCTGGGCGCCCCGCCTGACCCAGGCCCTCCAGCAGGTGCCGGAGTTGACGGAGGTGAACTCCGACCAGCAGCAGCGCGGGCTGGCGCTGGAGGTGACGGTGGACCGCGACGCCGCGGCGCGGCTGGGCCTGTCCTTCAACCAGATCAACAACACGCTCTACGACGCCTTCGGCCAGCGCTCCGCCTCGACCATCTACAACCCGCTGAACCAGTACCGCGTCATCATGGAGGTCGCCCCCCGGTACCGCGAGGACCCGGAAATGATGAAGGACATCCTCATCAGCAAATCCGGCGGGGCGGTCAGCGGCACCCAGGCGACGAGCGCCATCGCCGGGGCGGCCACCGCCGACACCGAGGCCGCGCGCAACCAGCGCATCAACCAGATCGCCACCACCGGCCGCACCGCCGCCTCCACCGGATCGGCGCTCAGCACCGGCGTGGAGACGATGATCCCGCTCTCGGCGATCGCCCGCGTCGCGCTGGAGAACACGCCGCTGTCGGTGAACCACCAGGGGCCGTTCGTCGCCACCACCCTCTCCTTCAATCTCGCCCCCGGAATCTCGCTGGGCGAGGGGCTGGCCGTGATCCGCCACACCATGGACCGGATCGGCGTGCCGACGACCATCCAGGGCAGCTTCCAGGGCACCGCGCGGGTGTTCCAGCAGTCCATCGGCGACCAGCCGGTGCTGATCCTGGCGGCGCTGCTGGCCGTCTACATCGTGCTGGGCGTGCTCTACGAGAGCTACATCCACCCGCTGACCATCCTGTCCACCCTGCCCTCCGCCGGGGTGGGGGCTCTGATGGCGCTGATGGCGCTGGACAAGGAGCTGAGCATCATCGCGCTGATCGGGGTGATTTTGCTGATCGGCATCGTCAAGAAGAACGCGATCATGATGATCGACGTGGCCCTGGAGGCGGAACGGAGCGAGGGGCTGGACCCGCGCACCGCGATCCACCGCGCCTGCCTGCTGCGCTTCCGTCCGATCATGATGACCACGGTCGCCGCCCTGCTGGGCGCCCTGCCGCTGGCGCTGGGCTCCGGCGACGGGGCCGAGCTGCGCCAGCCATTGGGCATTGCCATCGTCGGCGGTCTGGTGGTCAGCCAGATGCTGACCCTCTACACGACGCCGGTCACCTACCTGTACCTCGACCGCTTCCGGCTGTGGTGCCGCCGACGCTGGCGGCGCCCCGAGGCGGGTGTCGCGGCATGATGGACGCGTTTGCCCATCGTAGCCCTCTCCCCTCTGGGGAGAGGGAGGGGACCCGCCGCGACAGCGGTGGGGAGGGTGAGGGGGCCGGTGCGCCTGGAGCGCACCGCCAAGGGGCATGCTGCCCCTTGGCAATCCCCTGGCATGGGCTGGCGCCCATGCAGCCCCCTCACCCTCCCCTCTCCCCGGAGGGGAGAGGGATTTTATTAAGCGATGGCTCTAGATCGACGCACGGATGAACCTGACATGACGACGATCTTCGGGCGGCGCGCCCGTCTCCTGGGCACGGCGCTCGGCACCCTCACCCTGCTGTCGGCCTGCGCGGTCGGACCGGATTACGAGCGGCCGTCCGCCGCCGTGCCATCTGCCTACAAGGAAGGCGGCGTCACCCCCGTGGCCTTCGCACCGCCCCCTGTCCCGCGCGACGACGGCTGGCGCACCGCCGCGCCGGGACAGGCGGAGGTCGGACCCTGGTGGACCATCTTCAACGATCCGGTGCTGGACGGGCTGATGCGGCGGGTGGAGGTGGACAACCAGAGCCTGAAAGTGGCGGAGGCCGCCTACCGGCAGGCCAAGGCGCTGTCGGATCAGGCCCGCTCCTCCTTCTTCCCGATCCTGTCGGTCAGCGGCGGGGCCGACCGGGTGGGAACCGTCGGGTCGGGCAACCGCAGCACCTCCGGCACCGCCATCAGCCGCAGCGGAACCCCGGTGACCACCTACGACGCCGGGCTGGGGGCGAGCTGGGCGCCGGACCTGTGGGGCCGCATCCGCCGTTCGGTGGAAAGCAACGACGCCAACCTCCAGGCCAGCGCCGCCGACCTCGCCGCCGCCCGCCTGTCGGCGCAGGCTCAGCTGGCCACCGCCTATGTCCAGTTCCGCGTGGCGGACGAACGCAAGGCGCTGCTGGAGCGGGCCATCGCCGCCTACCGCCAGTCGCTGGAGATCGCCCGCAACCGCCACGCCGTGGGCACGGCGACCCTGGCCGACGTCTTCACGGCAGAGACACAGGTCCGCTCGACCGAGTCGCAGCTCGTGGCGCTCGGGGTCCAGCGCGCCCAGTTCGAGCACGCCATGGCGGTTCTGGTCGGGCAGGCGCCCGCCGCCTTCGCGCTGGCCCCGGCACCGCTGACCGCCGCGGTCCCGGCGATCCCGCCCGGCGTGCCCTCAGCCCTGCTGGAGCGCCGGCCGGACATCGCGGCGGCGGAGCGGCAGATGGCCCAGGCCAACGCCCAGATCGGCATCGCGGAGTCGGCTTGGTACCCGGACGTGGTGCTGTCCGGTTCCCTCACCAACAGCGCGACGATCCTGCCAAAGCTCCTCCAGGCGCCGACGGCGCTCTGGGCGGTCGGGGCACAGGTCGCCCAGACCCTGTTCGACGGTGGCACGCGGACGGCCGAGGTGGAGCTGCGCCGCGCTGTCTTCGACCAGAGCGTGGCGCAGTACCGCCAGACCGTGCTGACCGCCTTCCAGGAGGTGGAGGACCAGCTCGCTGCCCAGCGCATCCTGGCGCAACAGGCCGCCGTGCAGGACGACGCGGTGCGGCTGGCGCGCGAGGCGGAGCGGCTGACCCTGAACCAGTACCGGGCGGGTACCCTGCCCTACAGCAGCGTCCTGACCGCCCAGACCGCCGCCCTGTCGGACGAGGAAAGCGCCCTGTCGGTCCGGCAGAGCCGCCTGCTGGCCGCGGTGTCGCTGCTCCAGGCGTTGGGGGGCACTCCGCCGAATTTTTAATCCGGAAAAAGACCGGGCTACCCCTTCGGATTCCGCATCGGAAGGGGTGCGGGGATGGGACGGTCAATCCTTTGGAAAAACGGGTGAAATCCGCGCGAATGCTGACGATGGGAGCGGTGCCGGGGCTATCCCTCTGGACGGGCTAGCCCGCAATTTCAGTAACAGCACCAGGAACTTGAGATTTATCTGAGTCCCGTGCGTTCAACCCCAAAGAAAAGCAGGCGCAGCATGATCCTCGATGCTCGCTCGGTGTCCTCGGGCACCAACCTTGACGCGGACCTCTGCATCGTCGGCGCCGGCGCCGCCGGGCTTGCCATAGCCCGTGCGTTGGCCGGTTCGCGCTGGAAGATCGTCCTTCTGGAGAGCGGCGGGCTCGACCCCGACGGCCACACCCAGTCGCTCTACGCCGGCGAGAATCTCGGCCTGCCCTACGAGCGCCTGTCCACCGCGCGCAGCCGCTATTTCGGCGGCAGCACCAACTGCTGGGGCGGCTTCTGCCGGCCCTTCGAGCCGATCGACATGGAGGCGCGGCCTTGGGTGCCGAACAGCGGTTGGCCCTTTGGGCCGGAGATGCTGGCCCCCTACTACGCACGCGCCCACAGCCACCTGAATCTGCCGTCGCGCATCTATGACAACGGCCATTGGGAAAAGACCCTGGCGCCGGACGGGATCGAGTTCCTGCCGGTGGAGGGCGGCGCCCTGGAGAACCGCGTCGCCCAGATCAGCGACCAGCCGCGCGTCGGCGTGACCTCCGTCGACGAGATCGTCCAGGCCGCGAACATCGCCTGCTACTTGAACGCCAACGTCACCGAGTTCGAGACCAACGACACCGCCACGGTGGTGGAGCGGGTGCGCTGCGCCGCGCTCAGCGGCGCCCGCTTTACGGTCACCGCGCGGCAGTTCGTCCTGTGCTGCGGCGGCATCGAGAACGCCCGCCTGCTGCTGCTGTCCAACCGGGTGCAGAGCGCCGGGCTGGGCAACGGCCACGATCTGGTCGGCCGCTACTTCACCGACCACCCGCGCATCAAGGCCGGCTCCGTCCGCCTGACCGATCAGGCGCGGCACCGCCGCCTCTACGACATGACGCTGACCCTGTCGCGCCGCCGGCTGAACACCAAGCATCTGCCGGTCTCCGCCTCCCTGTCGCCGACGGTGGAGACGCAGCGGCGGCTGGGGCTGATGAACTCCCGCAGCTATCTGGTGGCGCAGTACCATGGCGAGGCGACCGCCGGGGTGCGCGCGCTGCACGACCTGCGCATGCTGATGTCCGACCGCCGCAAGTTCGGCCACGCTGAAGGCGACCTGCGCGCCCTGCTGCGCGAGGCGGTGCCGCAGATCGCGCTGAATCTGCCGAACCTCGCCTACGCGCTGTTCGACAATGTGGTCAACCCGGCCTGGGTGGCGCGCAGCTTCCTGCTGGAGACCATCGTGGAGCCGGTGCCCAACCCGGACAGCCGCGTGACCCTGGCGGCGGAGCGCGACGCGCTGGGCCTCAACCGGGCCGACACGGTGTGGCGCCTGACCGAGCAGGATCGCGACAACTTCCTGCGCACCAACGAGCTGGTGCGGACGGAGCTGACCCGCAACGGCCTGATCACGGTGACCGAGCCGGACCCGCAGGAGGCCGCCGAACGCGCCTGGGCGGAGCGCATTTCCTGGTGCTGGCACCATATGGGCACCACCCGCATGCACGACGACCCGAAGCAGGGCGTGGTCGACGCGCGCTGCAAGGTGCACGGGATGCACAACCTGTACATCGGCGGCAGCTCGGTCTTCCCCAGCATGGGTTGCGACCACCCGACCATCAACCTCGTGGCGCTGGCCTTCCGCCTCGCCGAGGAGGTGGCGGCCCAGCTTCAGCACGACCGCGCCGTCACGCTGGAGGGCCAGCAGGCGGCGTGAGGGGGCGCCGCGCCCCCTTATCCTCCCCCCAAACCCATTGACCGAGAAATCAACTCAACTACTCTTGACCCTGAACAGGTTTGAAGGACAAGAGAAGTTGGGGACGGGGATGGCGGACGATATCGGGACGGGAAGCCCGGACCTCATGCTGCGCTTTCAGGCCATGCTGGACACGGTGCCGGACGGGGTCGTCATCATCGATGCCGAAGGGCACATCCAGACCTTCAACCCGGCCTGCGAGCGGCTGTTCGGCTGGACGGCGGCGGAGGTCATCGGCCACAACGTCAAGATGCTGATGCCGCCGCCCTACCGGGAGGAGCATGACGGCTATCTGGAACGCTACCAGCGGACCGGTGAGCGCCGGATCATCGGCATCGGGCGCGAGGTCACCGGCCTGCGCCGCGACGGCACGACCTTTCCGATGGAGCTGTCGGTCGGCGAGGCCTGCCGGGAGGTCGGCGGCGGCGGAGTCTACATCGGAATCATCCGCGACATCAGCGAGCGCAAGCGGGCCGAAACCGCCCTGCGCGAGCGCGAGGCCCGCCTCACTTCCATCCTGGAGACCGTGCCCGAGGCGATCATCGTCATCAGCGAGCGCGGGCTGATCGAGTCCTTCAGCCCGGCGGCGGAGCGGCTGTTCGGCTACAGCGCCGCCGAGGTGACGGGGCGCAATGTCAGCATGCTCATGCCCTCCCCCTACCGGGAGCAGCACGACCGCTACATGGACCATTACCTGACCACCGGCGAGCGCAGGATCATCGGCATCGGCCGGGTGGTCTCCGGCCTGCGCCGCGACGGCTCGGTCTTCCCCATGGAGCTGGCGGTGGGCGAGGTGCGGTTGGCCGGGCACCGCTGCTTCACCGGCTTCATCCGCGACCTGACCGAGCGGCAGGCCACCGAGAAACGGCTTCAGGAGCTTCAGGCGGAGCTTCTCCACGTCAGCCGGGTCAGCGCCATGGGCCAGATGGCCTCCACCCTGGCGCACGAGCTGAACCAGCCGCTGACCGCCGTCATCAACTACGCCAAGGCGGTGAAGCGCCTGCTCGACCGTCCGGACGGGGCGGACAAGGCGCGGGAGACGATGGACAAGGCCACCGCCCAGGCGGCCCGCGCCGGCCAGATCATCCGCCGCCTGCGCAACTTCATCGAGAAGGGCCAAACCGAGCACACCGTGGAGAGCATCGGCAAGGTGGTGGAGGAGGCCAGCGCCCTCGCTCTGGTCGGCGCCAAGGAGCGCGGCGTCCATGTCCGGCTGGAGATGAGCGGCGACGAGCGCCCCGTGCTGATCGACAAGATCCAGATCCAGCAGGTCGTCCTCAACCTCGTCCGCAACGCCATCGAGGCCATGGCCGACTCGGAGGTTCGGGAATTGACGGTCGCCACCGGCCCCGACCCGGAGTCCGCGGCGCTGATGCGCGTCACCGTCCGCGACACCGGCCCCGGCCTGAACGAGACCGTCCTGGCCCAGCTTTTCCAGCCTTTCGTCACGACCAAGGAGAAGGGAATGGGGCTCGGCCTGTCGATCTGCCGGTCGATCATCGAGGCCCATGGCGGCCGCCTGTGGTTGGAACCGGGGGGCGGAGGGGCCACCTTTGCCTTCACCGTGCCGGTTGCCGGAGAGGATGATGCGCCCTGAGTCCCCATTGCCGCCCGAATTATCCCCGTCGGACATGACGGTCTTCGTCCTGGACGACGACGAGGCGGTGCGCGATTCCGTCGTGATCCTGCTGGAATGCGAGGGCTTCCGGGTCGAGGGCTTCGCGTCGCCCCTCGCCTTCCTGGAATCGGACGCGCCGTCGCGTCCCGGCTGTCTGCTGGTCGATGTGCGGATGCCGCAGATGAGCGGGCTCGACGTGCAGGAGCGGCTGGTGCAGGAGGGGCGCGGCCTGCCGGTGATCGTCATGACCGGCCACGCCGACGTGCCCCTGGCGGTGCGGGCCATGAAGGCCGGCGCCGTCGATTTCGTCGAGAAGCCCTTCGACGAGCAAGCCCTGATCGGCAGCGTGAAGGCCGCCCTGGCCCGCGCCGTTCCGCCCGTGGCAGCGCCGGCCACCCAGGCGCCGGTCCCCGCTCCGGCCGCTCCCGCCGCGTCACCGGAGGTGCTGGAGCGGCTGTCCAGCCTGACGCCGCGGGAGCGCGACGTGCTGCAATGGCTGGTCGAAGGCAAGTCGAACAAGGTTATCGCCTTCGAGTTGTCGATCAGCCCGCGCACCGTGGAGATCCACCGCGCCCGCGTGATGGAGAAGATGCGCGCCGACAGCCTGCCCTCGCTCGTCCGCATGGCTCTGGCCGCCGGGATCACCCCCAAAGGGGAGTGATTCGGGCCGCCGGTCGGCCCCGGCGGCGACTGATCCACATCAAAACCACGCCCGATAAGGGGAACTCCGTATTCCGGCACCGCCGGTCGGCTTCTATCTTCCCTGTAACGCCCCACGAACGGGCGTCATTCCGGGTGATTTCCGATGCTGGAGGCAGTCTTGGCCGAACCGGGCGATAGCATCGTCTACATCGTCGACGACGACGAGCCGGTGCGGGACTCGATGAAGGCGCTGCTCGAAGCCTGTGCCTTCGAAGTGCGCGACTACGCGTCGTGTCAGAGTTTCATGGATCAGTACAACGGCAAGCCGTCGGGCTGCCTCGTTCTCGACCTGCACCTGCCGGTGATGAGCGGGCTGGAGTTCATCGAGCGCTTTGGGGCGAATCTGCACGGCCTGCCCGTCATCATGGTGTCGGGGCGCGGCGATCCCGCCACCTTCGCCCGCGCGCGGGAGGCCGGCGTGACCGCCTTCCTGGAAAAGCCGTTCGAAGAAGACCAGCTCCTTGACGCGGTGCAGCGCCTGCTGCCAGCCTGACCGCCCGTCTCCTTATCTGAGAGGGCCGCCGTTCCCCGGACAGGGTTCGCACGACACCGTCCACCGTGGAGCGCGCCCATGGCGTCCGAAGCCCCCTCCTCCCGCCCCCTGTCCGCCCTGGACGCCGTGCGCAGCCGCCGCAGCGTCCGCGCCTTCACCGCCGAGCCGGTGCCGCGCGCCGTGGTGGAGGAGATCCTCGACGCCGCTAGCCGGGCGCCCAGCGGCTCCAACATCCAACCCTGGAAAGTCCATGTGGTGGCCGGCGCGGCGCGCGAGGCGCTGTCGACCGAGCTGCGCGCCGCCCATTTCGACCCGGCGGACGCCCAGGACGGGGCGGAATACACCTACTACCCGACCCAGTGGTTCGAGCCCTATCTGGGGCGGCGCCGCAAGATCGGCTGGGACCTCTACGGCCTGCTCGGCATCGCCAAGGGCGACCGCGCGGCGATGGCGGAGCAGCACGCCCGCAACTACGACTTCTTCGGCGCCCCGATCGGGCTGTTCTTCACCATGGACCGGCGGATGGAGCAGGGAAGCTGGCTCGACGTCGGCATGTTCATGGAGAATGTGATGGTGGCGGCGCGGGGCCTCGGGCTGGACACCTGCCCGCAGGCCGCCTTCATCACCCATCACCGCATCGTCCGCCGCCACCTTGCCATCCCGGACACCGACATCCTGCTGAGCGGCATGGCGCTGGGCCACGCCGACCCCGACGCACCGGAGAACCGCCTGGAGACCGAGCGCGCCCCGGTCGCCGACTTCACCCGCTTCCACGGCTTCTGACGCCTCCTCCCAATCCCGGAGGGGGAGGACGCCAAGGGCGCGGCCCCCTTGCGTGACGGCGCCGGTCCATATTGACGCCTCGACGGACGGCGCTCGCCGCCGACCGATGCCGAACCTGCGGCGCGGAAGGGGCAAGGGCGAAGTCGCCGGAGTGTGGAGGCGCGTCCGCGCCCGCTCTGACGCGGAGACCCATCAGTTCAACTGTCGCTTTCGGAGCGCTCTCGAGCGTCCGAATCTGACTCGAAGCGGACCCGTCTACAAGCTTACGGGCATTGTTCGGCGCATACATTGACTTAGGGTCGCAGTAGATGGGATGACTTGCTACCTGGGCGTTGGCGGGCTATCCTATTGCGGTTACTTATATCATTGGCAGAGGGCGCGATGGGAACGTTCTTCAGCGACACATTTGGCATTGAGCCAGACCTCTTGGAATCTTATGGTGCCTTTGACATTTCGATCATAAATGACTTACCTCTGTTCATTGATCCATTCTTGCTCTTTCACAGCGAAAAAGAAGAATACCAAGTATTGCACCGACAAATTATCGACTACTTGGTGTTTCTTCGTGACCACGCAGCAAACGGGCCTGTAAGCGAGGGCCAACTGCGAAACTGGTATTGCTTTCCAGAAGTCAAGCAGAACTGGCTTGGATTTTCCCTCGTGGGCAATGGTGGAAGTGGCCTGGGCATCGATTTTGCTCGAGAGTTGCACAGCAACCTTGGGAAGGTTTTCAGTAATTTCGGTGGCGAGAGCATCACTGAAAGCAGCCATCTGGAAAAGGTCTGCCTCATTGCCGACGGCGTCGGCAAAGACAATATCAGCGACTTTGTGACAAACCTCATTCAAAATTTCTTGTGCCAGTATACTGAGAAATTTGCTTGCGAGCACCTTTCTGACAGTCAAGTACGTGAAGTTTCTATAGCGCGCGCAATTTTCAACTACGAAACCGAAAGTTGGCAGCGGCGCACATATCGATTGCCCTGGTACGAAGGTGACTTTATCATCCTTACGCCCAAAGACATGCTCACTCGTGACGATACATGGATTAATCGGAGCGATATGATAACCGGGTTTGATCAAATTCCGGCAGCCATACCTAGTGCACAGCTACGGGCATCCGTCGCCAATTACTTCCATTTGGCGCTTAGCCGCCGCGTTAAGCCAAAAAAATCACCTACAGCGAAGGATCGCCATGGGGCTGCTGCAGAAACCATTCGGAATTTTCCTGAGCTTATTGACTACTACATTAGACTTAAGGAAATGAACGGCGACGAAGCTGCGGATGTGAGCGCTGAAAAAGTGCTGCTGACTGAAATGTTCTTCTCTCAGCGTATGCGGGAAATTCTACAGCCGCAGCTCGAGCAGACTGGATTTTATGAGATTGCCGGCGGCACCTATGCTGAGGCTCATACTCGCCTTGCTTACCTCAAGCATGCTATTGAGGACCAAGGGTGCTGGCGCATTTTCTACGACAAAGATGGCAAGCCAGTTGAGCGGGAAAAGGACATCCAAATACTTTTCCGTTTGGTGTGGTTCGGCACCCGCTCGGATATCGGTCCAGAGGCCAATGACGGCCGAGGACCAGTTGACTTTAAGGTATCCCGAGGCCGACACAAGACTTTGGTCGAGATGAAACTTGCCAAGAACAGTAAACTTGAGACCAATCTTCAAAAGCAGGTTGAGGTATATCAGGCAGCAGCGGATGCAGAGCGCGGCATCAAGGCCATCATCTATTTCAACTATAATCAGCTTAGACGGGTCAGGGATATCCTGAAGCGTCTTAATCTAGAAGGCAATCAGGACATTATTCTATTGGACGCCCGCAGTGACAACAAGCCCTCGGCATCAAATGCCTAATTTCAAAAGTGAGTACATCATACGGGCTGCGGCCAACATTCATTATTTCTTCCAGATGATGTCTGCTTATCTTGAATAGGGTTATCGCGTTGTACCCTTTTCATGACCATCCGGGCAGCCCACCTGATGTCCACTCCTGGCGCTGGACTGACACACGCAAGTAGCTACTCGGGGAGCAGCCTCGACCTTTGCATCGTAGTGCCCATCCTCCAACCCGACACGTACGGCACGCGCAAGCTGAACGGACGTTCCGCTCCAAGAGCGTCGCTCACGCTCGAAAACCCGGTTACACCGCGTTCGCGATGTGCGTTTTCGCACAGGCGTTGGCGGGCCGTGACGGCACTCTCCAGCCGCGCCGCGAAGCGCTGGCCTGACCGTTCCATCCCGGCAGGCTCCGCCCCGCGTCCCGTTTCCTGCGGCTTGGAGTGTTCCGACGATGGCTCTGCTCGATGATCTTGTGGTGCAGACCGCCCTGTTTCCCCTGGTGGTCGGCGTCGCCGCCGTCGGTGTGGTCCGTCTCGCCGGCGGACGCACGCGGGGTCCCCGGTTGGCGGCAGCGGGTGTTGCCGCCGCCTTCCTGGCGGCCTACGCGCTGATCGTCGGCCTGCCCGCCCTGCCCCCGCCCTCCAGCATGGGCCGCCTGTTCTGGAGCGCGGTGGCCGGTCTGGTCATCGGCGTCGGCGCCGACCTCGCCGGGATCGACCGCCGCCGCGGCACGCTGCTGCTCGGCGCCTGGGTGACGGCGTCCCTGCTGTGGATCGCCCTGCCGGTGCTGCCGGGCGGCCTGGACACCATCACCGCCGCGGTCCTGCTGCTGGCCGGCGGATGGATCGCCCTGACCCGCACCGCCGGCGAGGGCGAGGGGGTGGCGACGCCCGGCGTCGCCCTGCTGGCCGCCGCGGTGGCGGTGGGCGGGGTGGCGCTGGTCGGCGCCTCCGCCTCCGTTGCCCAGCTCGCCTTCGCGCTGGCCGCGGCCACCGGCGGCCTGCTGCTGTGGAACTGGCCGGTGGAGCGCCACGCCTGGGGCAACGCCGGTCAGGCGGCGCTGGGCATCCTGGTGCTGCTGGCCGCCACCCTGACCTTCTTCTCGTCCGCCCACGCCGAAGCCCTGCTGCTCGTCCTGCCGGCCTTCTTCGCCGACCGGCTGCGCGACCGGCTGCCCCTGCCGCACACCGCCGCGGGACGGGCCATGGGCACCGTGGCGCTGACCGCCATCGCCCTGGTGCCAGCCATCGCCGCCGTGGGCGTCGCCTTCCTTCTCTCCGCCGGTTCCGACGTGTCCGGCTACTGACCCACCTCAGTCATCCCCTTCCATCCGACAAAGGACTCCGAATCATGAAGCGTCTTCTCGCCGCCGCCGCCCTGTCCGCCCTCGTCGCCCTGCCGCTGAGCGCCCAGGCCGCCCCGGTCGCCTACAAGCTCGACCCGGCCCACACCGCCGTTGTCTTCATCGTCGACCATCTGGGCTTCTCCAAGGCAGTCGGCAGCTTCAACACGGTGGCCGGTGAGCTGTCCTTCGACAAGGACGCCGCGGACAAGAGCAGCCTGTCGGTGACCATCGACACCACCAGCATCGACACCAACCACGCCAAGCGCGACGAACACCTGAAGTCGCCGGACTTCTTCAACGTGAAGGAGTTCCCGAAGCTGACCTTCAAGAGCACGAAGATCGAGAAGACCGGCGACAAGACCGGCAAGCTGCACGGCGACCTCACCCTGCTGGGCGTCACCAAGCCGGTGGTCCTCGACGTGACCTTCAACAAGGACGGCGTCAGCCCGGCCAGCAAGCAGGAGACGGTCGGCTTCTCCGCCCGCGGCACGATCAAGCGCTCCGACTTCGGCATGAAGTACGGCGTGCCGAACATCGGCGACGACATCCAGATCATCATCGAGTCCGAGGCGGTGAAGGCGTAAGGCGCGCCGTCAATCCTCCTCCGCCGCCTGCCGGACCCGCTCCCGCAGGCGGCGGGTGTCGAGAAGGACCAGCGCCCCCCGCCGCTTTTCCAGCAGCCCGTCGCGCTCCAGGGCGCTCAGCTCCCGCGAGACCGCCTCGCGCCGGGTGCTGACGCGGGCGGCGAGGTCGGCGTGGGGCGGCGGCGGGGAGATGGTCGCGCTGTGCTCCCCCCGCCCGTCCGGCCGGGCCAGCCGCAGCAGCTCGGCGTAGATGCGGTGGCGCACGTCCAGCGTGTTGAACTCGTTCACCCGCGTGGCGAGCTTCCGGATCTCCCCGGCCAACAGGACCATCACCTGGTCGCAGATGTCGGGGTGGCGGTGGACGCAGTCGCGGAACAGCGGGGCGGGCATGCAGGCGACCGTGGCATTGGTCACGGCGACGATGCCGGCGGAGCGGGCCTTACCGTCGATGGCCGCCAGCTCCCCGAAGAATTCCCCGGCGGGGATGTCGCGCAGGATCACCGTCCGCCCGGAGATCGCGCGGATGGTCACCCGAACCAGACCGGCGGCGACGACGAAGACGTCGGTGCCCTCATCCTCGAAATCGATGATCCATTGCCCGGCCTCCACCCGGCGCCAGACGCAGCGGTCCTCCAGCGCCCGCAACTCGTCGGGGGACAGGGAGCGGAACAGCGCCGCACCGGCCAGCGTTTCGGTCCGGCGCCTCATGGACGGGAATGGGTGTCGGGCTGTGGCATGGCGCGGGATGATCTCATAGGATGCCGGGGGACGCCACGCCGAAGCCGAGAACCACAGCCCGAGTCCGCCGACCGACATGACGACCGTCCCATCCGCCGCCCGGAACCGTTCATGACCGGGACCCGTTCATGAAACGCCGGATCGAACGCCCGTTGCGCCTGTTCACCGGCCTGACGCTGTTCACCTTCGTCATCACCCATTTCCTCGCCCACGCCGCCGGGCTGCTGCTGCTTCCGGGGATGGAGGTGGCGCGGCGCACCCTGCTGTGGGTCTGGGACACGCCGCCGGGACAGGCGCTCCTCGCCGGCTCCTTCGTCACCCACGCCGGGCTGGGTCTGTGGGCGCTGTACCGGCGGCGCCACCTGCGCATGCCCGCCGGGGAGGCGTGGCAGCTGGGGCTGGGGCTGTGCATCCCGCTCCTGCTGATCTCCCACGGCATGGCGGGGATGCTGTCGGACGACCTCTACAACGACCCGCTGACCTACCCGCGGGCGATCGTCCTCTACTGGATCACCGCGCCGGAAACCCTGCTGTGGCGCCAGCTCCTGCTGCTGGTGATCGTGTGGATACACGGCTGCATCGGGGTGCGGGGCTGGCTGATGGTCAAGCCCTGGTACCGGCGCCTCGCCTCGCTGCTCGGCGCCTTCGCCATGCTCCTGCCCTTGCTGGCGCTGGCCGGGATCGTCAACGCCGGCTGGGACGCCGAGCGTCGGGCCGCCGCCGACCCCGCCTATCTGGAGCAGTTCCGCCCGCCCCCCGCCGGCACGCCGGAGGCGGAGAACCGCGCCGCGCTGGCGTCGATCAGCGGCGGCGTGTTCAACACCTACGTCCTGCTGCTGGTCGGGACGCTCGGGCTGCGGCAATACCGCAATTGGCGGGCGCGGGCGACCAGTCCCGTCCGCATCGCCTATCCCGGCGGGCGCACGGTGACCGTCCCGCGCGGGACCTCCGTGCTGGAGGCCAGCCGGGCCAACGGCGTCCCGCACACCGCGCTGTGCGGCGGGCGGGGGCGCTGCTCGACCTGCCGCATCCGGGTGACCGAGGGGGCGGACGCCCTGCCGCCGCCCAACGCCACGGAACGGGCGGTGCTGGATCGGATGAAGGCGCCGCGCGCCGTCCGGCTGGCTTGCCAGCTTCGCCCGGTGGCGCCGCTGTCGGTGACGCCGCTGCTGTCGGCGCGGGACAATGGGCGAACCTTCGCCGTCACCGCCCCCATGGACAGCGGGCGGGAGCTGGCGATCACCGCGCTGTTCGTGGATTTGCGGGGATCGACCTCGCTGGCCGCGGAGCGGCTGCCCTTCGACGCGCTGTTCATCGTCACCCGCTACGTCCAGGTCGTCACCGACGCGATCCGGCGGCACGGCGGCTACGTCATCGCCATCGCCGGCGACGGGGTGATGGGCATGTTCGCCAACGAGCAGGACCCCGCGGCGGCGGCGGCCAGCGCGTTGCGCGCCACCGCCGACCTGTGGCGCGACATCGAGGTGCTGAGCCGCGACCTCGCGGAGGAGCTGGACCAACCGCTGGCCTTCGGGGCGGGGGTGCATTCCGGCCTCGCCGTGGTCGGGGCGGTGGCCTGCTCGGAGGACGGATCGCTGCAGTTCATCGGCGACACCGGCAACGTCGCCGCAAGGCTGGAGGAGATGACCAAGACGCTGGGTGCCACCGTGGTCTTTTCCGACGCGGCCGCCGAACTGGCGGGGCTCCGGCGGCTGGACCATCTGGAGCGCCGGGACGTGTCGATCCGGGGCCGCGACGGCACGCTGGGGGTGCGGACGGTCCAGCGCCGGGAGGATTTGCGGGCGCTGCTGGAGGGCACGGGCGCCTGAAGAAAAACCCCCGCCGGAAGGCGGGGGTTTTTCGATTGTCAGAGCAGATGGGACATCAGATCAGGTGGGCCTGGGCCAGAACCTCGTTGCCGCCGCGCCAGATCATGTCGAGCGCCACGTAGGTGATGATGGCAAGGCCGATCCAGCCGATCCAGCGGTGCTTGTGCAGCACATGCGCGATCATGTTGGCCGCAGCACCCATCAGCACGACGGAGAGCAGAAGGCCGATGACCAGGACCGTCGGATGGTCCTTGGCCGCGCCGGCCACCGCCAGCACGTTGTCGAGCGACATCGACACGTCCGCCACCACGATCTGCCAGACCGCGGCCCCGAAGGTGGTCGTCGCCACCGCCACACCGACCGCGGCGTCTCCGGAGCCGTCCCCGGTCCCGGCCAACGCCTCGTCGGGCGTCACTTCGTCCGCCCCTCCGGAGTGCAGTTCGCGGAACATCTTCCAGCAGACCCACAGCAGCAGCACGCCGCCGGCCAGGGTCAGCCCGATGATGGCGAGAAGCTGGGTGGTGATCAGGGCGAAGAAGATGCGCAGGATGATAGCGGCGCCGATGCCCCAGACGATCACCTTGCGGCGCTGCTCCATGGGAACGGCGGCGGCGGCCATGCCGACCACGATGGCGTTGTCGCCGGCCAGAACGAGGTCGATGGCGACCACCTGCCCAAGGGCGGTGAGCTGCGACCAGAGATCGACGCTTTCCATATAAAATCTTTCGAAGGCTGTGGGTGGGCTCAATGGCGGTGTGCGGTCATCTCATTTCTTGGGGCTTGCGCCTGAAACAGCGGCCCTGGGGCTTCTGTCGCACGAATCGAAGCATGGCGCAGCAGGTTTAGCGTGCAGCGGTGGGTTGCAACGGATGTGGAGGCGGGATCAGTCGGGCGCGCGCAGCCGGTAGCCGACGCCGGTTTCGGTCAGGATGTGCAGGGGGCGCTCCGGCTCCGCTTCGATCTTCTGGCGGAGCTGGCGGATGTAGATTCGCAGATACTGCACGTCGGTGTCGGCGCCCCAGACCTCCTTCAGGATGAAGCGGTGGGTCAGCACCTTGCCGGCATGGGCGACCAGCAGGCGCAGCAGGTCGTATTCGCGGGGCGACAGCTTCACCTCGGCGCCGCGGACCGTCACGATCCGCCGGACCAGATCGACGGCGAGGTCGCCGCTGCGGAACAGCGGGCGCTCCCCCTGCTGCTGCAGGCGGTGGCGCAGGGCGGCGCGGATGCGGGCGAGAAGTTCGTCCATGCCGAAGGGCTTGGTCACGTAGTCGTCGGCGCCGAGGTCCAGCGCCTCCACCTTGCCCGCCTCGTCGGCGCGGCTGGACAGCACGATGATCGGGGCGGCCACCCCGTCGGCGCGCAGGCGGCGGATCACCTCAAGCCCGCCGATGTCCGGCAGGCCGAGGTCGAGCACCAGCAGGTCCGGCGGGCGCCGCCGCACCGCCTCCAGAGCGCCCGCCCCGTCCTCCGCCTCGGCGATGTCGTAGCCCTGGGCGGTCAGGGTGGTGCGCAGGAAGCGGCGGATCGGCGGTTCGTCGTCGACGACCAGGACGCGCAGCGGCAGGGAGTCCGACCTCATGGCGTCCCCTCCTCCTCAAGGCCGGGCTCCTCGAGGCCGGGCAGAGCCGCGGCGGCGGGCATGGTCAGGGTGAAGACGGCGCCGGAGCGGTCCTTGCGGTTGCCAGCGGCGATGGTGCCGCCCATCGCCTCGACGAAGCCGCGGCAGATTGCCAGCCCCAGCCCGGTCCCGGCGCGCTGCCGGTCCTGGGCCTGGACGCGGTAGAATTTGTCGAAGATGCGCTCGACATCCGCCGCCGGGATGCCGTCGCCCTCGTCCCGCACCTCGATGCGCACCCGACCATCCTCCCGCAACGCGCCGACCTGGATCAGCGAGCCTGTTGGCGCGTATTTGGCCGCGTTGTCCAGCAGATTGAAGAGAACCTGTTCGAACAGCACGTCGTCCGCCTCCAGCATCGGCAGGTCGGCGGCCAGATCGACGTCCACCCGGTGCCCGGCCAGGATGCGGCCCGCCCGCCCCAGCGCGCTTCCCACCGTCTCGGCCAGATCGACCGGGCCGGTGCGCGGGCGGATCGCCCCCGACTCCAGGCGCGTCATGTCCAGCAGGTTGGCGATGAAGCGGTTCAGCCGCTCCGCCTCCTCCTGGATGGTGGCGGCGAGGTCGCGGCGCGACGCCTCGTCCATCCCGGCGCCGTAGGCGGTCAGGCTGGTCGCCGACCCCAGGATGGAGGCCAGCGGGGTCCGCAGGTCGTGGGAGATCGAGGTGAGCAGGGCCGAGCGCAACCGCTCCGTCTCGGCGGCCAGACGGGCGCGGTCCACGTCCTCCGCCAGCGTGACCCGCTCGATGGCGAGTGCTGCCTGATCGGTCAGCGCGTCGAGCAGCCGGCGCTGGTCGGGGGTCAGCAGGGCGCCGGGCTTGCCGGTGCGGGCGGTGTCGGTGTCGATGCCGACCACCCCGACCGGGCCGCGCCCGGTGCGCAGGGGAAGGAACAGCCATTTGGCTCCGGGCAGCGTGTCCGAGCCGCGCCCGGCGGGCCGGTTGTTCTCCCACGCCCAGACGGCGGCGGCGAGGTCGGCCTCGCGCAGTTCGTCCTCCGGCGGGTAGCCGGCGCGGACGGACACCGTGTCGCCGCTGGGCAGCAGCAGGACCACATGCACCTTCAGCATCGCCGCGATCTGGTGGGCGGTCGCCCACAGCAGGTCGTCCATGGTGACCACCCCGGCCAGCTTGCGGCTGAAGCCGTAGAGGTCCTCGGTCGTCTTGGCGCGCAGCCGGGCGGTGACCGCCTGGGCGCGCACGCGGGCGGTCAGGTTGCTGGCGATCACCGCGACCACCGCGAAGAAGAACAGCGCGACGATGTTTTCCGGATCGGCGATGGAAAAGGTGTAGAGCGGATTCAGGAAGAAATAGTTGAAGGCCAGGATGCTGGCGACGCAGGCGTAGAGCGACGGCCCCAGCCCGCCGGTCACCGCGCTGCTCAGCACCGCCGTCAGGAAGACCAGCGCGACGTTGCTGACGGCGAGCACCTGCTGAAGCACCTCCCCGACGCCCAGCGCCAGCGCGACATAGCCGGTGGCGGCGGCGTAGGGCCACCAGGACAGCGCCGGTCGCCGTGGGACCGCGGTGCGCACCGTCTTGGGCGGGATCGGCTCCTCGGCGTCGTCGGCGATGACGTGGACACTGATGCCGCCGGCCTGCCGGATCAGCCGGAAGGCGATGGAGCTGCGCAGCAGCTCCGCCCAGGGGCCGCGGTGGGACTTGGCGATGACGATGTGCGCGACGTTGTTGGTCCGCGCATACTCGATCACCGTGCCGGCGACGTCGCCGCCGGGGATGGTCACCGCCTCGCCGCCCAGCTTCTCGACCAGCCGCAGCGCGTCGGCGATGCGGTCCCGCTCGGCCTCGCTCAGGCGCAGGCTGCGCGGCGTCTCGACATGCAGCGCGGTCCAATGGGCGCGCAGCCGCTCCGCCTGACGGCGGGCGTAGCGGACGACGGCGGCGCAGGCCGGGTCCTCGTTCACGCAGACCAGCAGCCGCTCCCCCGCCGCCCAGGGACCGGCGATGGCGTGGGCCTGCATATGGGTCAGCAATTGCTCGTCCACCCGCTGGGCGGTGCGGCGCAACGCCAGCTCGCGCAGCGCCGTCAGGTTGCCGGGGGAGAAGTAATGGCGGATCGCCCGCTCGGCGGTGCGCGGGACATAGACCTTGCCGTCCTTCAGCCGCTGGATCAGGTCGTCCGGCGTGATGTCGATGACCTCGATGTCGTCGGCGCGGTCGAGGATGGAATCCGGCACCGTCTCGCGCACACGGACGCGGGTGATCCGGGCGACGACGTCGTTCAGGCTCTCCACATGCTGGATGTTCATGGTGGTGTAGACGTCGATCCCGGCGGCGAGGATCTCCTCCACGTCGAGGTAGCGCTTGGCGTGGCGGCTGCCGGGGGCGTTCGTGTGGGCCAGTTCGTCCACCAGCACGATGGCGGGTCGGCGGGCGAGGATGGCGTCGAGGTCCATCTCGTCGAGCCGGCGCCCCTTGTAGTCGATCTTGCGGCGGGGGACGACCTCCAGCCCGGCGAGCAGCGCCTCGGTCTCGCGCCGGCTATGGGTCTCCACCACGCCGACCACCACGTCCACCCCGTCGCGCCGCTTGGCCTGGGCGGTCAGCAGCATCTCGTAGGTTTTGCCGACGCCGGGGGCCGCCCCCAGGAACAGCTTCAGCCGTCCGCGCCCCTCCCGCGCCGCTTCGCGCAGGAGCGCTTCGGGCGAAGGCCGGGCAGCAGCGGCGGTTCGGTCGTTCGGCATATGGGGGCGGCTTTCGGAACGGATCGGCGGCCCCTCCCCTCCCCCGCCGGCGCAGGAAAAGGAACAGGCCGCCTGTTGACCTTCAGCTAATGCGTCGCCGTGGCGGCGTCGAGGGCGAGATTGAGCCGCAGCACGTTGACCACCGGCTCCCCCAGCGGTCCCAGCGGCGAGGGCTCCGTGTTCCGGGTGACCAGGGAGCGGACCTGGGCCTCCGTGAGCCCGCGGGCGCGGGCGATGCGGGGGACCTGGAAATCGGCGGCGGCGGGCGACAGATGCGGGTCGAGGCCGCTGGCCGAGGTCGTCACCAGCTCGACCGGCACCGGGGTTTCCGGATTTTCCGCCTTCAGCCGCTCCGTCTCGTCGCGCACGCGGTCGGCCAGCACCTGGGCGGTCGGGCCGAGGTTGGAGCCGCCGGAGGCCGCGGCGTTGTAGGGCGCCGGCACGCTCTTCGACGGGTCGGCCGGGTCCGGCCCCAGCGTGGCGGAGGGCCGCCCGTGGAAATAGCCCTCCCCGGTGAAGCCCTGGCCGATCAGGGCGGAGCCGACGACCCTCCCGTCCCGCTCGATCAGGCTGCCGTTGGCCTGGTGCGGGAAGACGGCCTGGGCGATGCCGGTGACGGCCAGCGGGTAGATCAGCCCGGTCACCACGGTCAGCGCGGCGACCATGACGAGGGCGGGACGCAGTTCCTTGAGCATGGCGGGGTTCTCACACGAGTCCGATGGCGGTGACGAGCAGGTCGATCAGCTTGATCCCGACGAAGGGCACGATCAGGCCGCCCAGCCCGTAGATCAGCAGGTTCCGGCGCAGCAGCCGCGCCGCCCCCACCGCGCGGTAGGCGACGCCGCGCAGCGCCAGCGGGATCAGCGCCACGATGATCAGCGCGTTGAAGATGATCGCCGACAGGATGGCGCTCTCCGGGCTGGCCAGCCCCATCACGTTCAAGGCGCCCAACTGCGGGTAGAAGGCCAGGAACATGGCGGGGATGATGGCGAAATACTTCGCCACGTCGTTGGCGATGGAGAAGGTGGTCAGGGCGCCGCGGGTCATCAGCAGCTGCTTGCCGATCTCCACGATCTCGATCAGCTTGGTCGGGTCGCTGTCCAGGTCGACCATGTTGCCGGCCTCGCGCGCCGCGACGGTGCCGGTGTTCATCGCCACGCCGACGTCGGCCTGGGCCAGCGCCGGGGCGTCGTTGGTGCCGTCGCCGCACATGGCGACCAGCTTGCCCCGCGCCTGCTCGTCGCGGATCAGCTGCAGCTTCATCTCGGGCGTCGCCTGCGCCAGGAAATCGTCCACCCCGGCCTCCGCGGCGATGGCGGCGGCGGTCATGGCGTTGTCGCCGGTGATCATCACCGTCTTGATGCCCATCTGGCGCAGCGCCGCGAAGCGCTCCCGGATGCCGCCCTTGACGATGTCCTTCAGGTGGATGACGCCCAGCAGCCTGCCGTCGCGGGCGACGGCCAGCGGCGTACCGCCGGACTTGGCGACGCGCTCCGCGATGGCCTGCACCTCGCGCACCGCCGCCTCCAGGCCGGGATCGGGGCGCAGCGCGGTGACGGTGTTGCCCTGGTGGGCGGCGCCCGCACCGAGCACCCGCACATGGGCGAGCACGGCGTCCACGGCGCCTTTGCGGATGGTCACGCCGTCGCTGTCGATGCCGCTCAGCCGCGTCTGGGCGGTGAAGGGCACGAACCGGGCGTGCAGCCCGGCCATGTCGCGGGCGCGGATGCCGTAATTCTCCTTCGCCAGGACGACGATGGAGCGGCCCTCCGGCGTCTCGTCGGCCAGCGAGGCGAGCTGGGCGGAGTCGGCCAGATCGCGGTCGGCCACGCCGGAGATCGGCAGGAACTCCGCCGCCTGACGGTTGCCCAGCGTGATCGTGCCGGTCTTGTCGAGCAGAAGCGTGTCCACGTCGCCCGCCGCCTCCACCGCCCGGCCCGACATGGCCAGCACGTTGAAGCGGACCAGACGGTCCATACCGGCGATGCCGATGGCCGACAGCAGCGCGCCGATGGTGGTCGGGATCAGCGTGACGAACAGCGCCGCCAGCACCAGCACCCCGACCGACCCGCCGGCGTAGGCGGCGAAGCTGGGGATGGTCGCCACGGCGATGACGAAGATGACGGTCATGCCGGCCAGCAGGATGTTCAGCGCGATCTCGTTGGGCGTCTTCTGCCGCTGCGCGCCCTCGACCAGCCCGATCATGCGGTCGAGGAAGGTGTTGCCCTGGGCGGCGGTGATCCGCACCTTGATCCAGTCGGAGATCACCTGCGTGCCGCCGGTCACCGCGGAGCGGTCGCCGCCGGACTCGCGGACGACCGGGGCGGATTCGCCGGTGATCGCCGCCTCGTTGACGCTGGCCACACCTTCCACCACCTCGCCGTCGGAGGGGATGAGGTCGCCCGCCTCCACCAGAACGAGATCGCCGGGCTTGAGCGCGGTGGCCGGGACGGGCAGCCAATCCCCGTTGTCGGACAGCCGCTTGGCGGTGGTCTCCGTGCGGGTGCGGCGCAGGCTGGCCGCCTGGGCCTTGCCGCGGCCCTCCGCCACCGCCTCCGCGAAGTTGGCGAAGAGCAGGGTGAACCACAGCCACAGCACGATCTGCAGGGAGAAGCCGATGTTTCCGGTCCCCGTCAGCCCGGTGCCCGTCAGCAGGTCGCGCAGGAACAGCAGCGTGGTCAGCGCCGCCACCACCTCCACGCAGAACATCACCGGGTTGCGGGCCATCAGCCGGGGGTCGAGTTTGCGGACGGAGCCGGCAACGGCGGGCAGCAGGATGGCCGGGTCCAGCAGGGTGGAGGCCGGAGTCCGGGTGGCGGTTTTCGAATGGGTGTCCATGGATGGTCCCCGGTCAGAAGAGGAGGCCGGCGCGCATCGCCAGATGCTCGGCCACCGGGCCGAGGGCGAGCGCCGGGAAGAAGGTCAGGCCGCCGACGATCAGGATGACCCCGGCCAGCAGCCCGACGAACAGGCCGCCGTGGGTCGGGAAGGTGCCGGCCGACGCCGCGCTGCGCGTCTTGGCGGCGAGCGAGCCGGCGACCGCCAGCATCGGCACGATGACCAGGAAGCGGCCCACCAGCATCCCGGCGGCCAGCGTCAGGTTGTACCAGAGCGTGTTGCCCGACAGCCCGCCGAAGGCGCTGCCGTTGTTGGCCGCCGCCGAGACGTAGGCGTAGAGCGCCTCCGAGAAGCCGTGCGGCCCGGCGTTGGCGAGCGCGGCGAGGCCGCTGTCCAGCACCACGGCGAAGGCGGTGCCGCCCAGCATCATCAAGGGCAGGCAGAGCACGGCGAGCATGGTCATCTTGACCTCCTTCGCCTCAAGCTTTTTCCCGAGATACTCCGGCGTGCGCCCGACCATCAGCCCGGCGACGAACATGGTGACGATGGCGAACAGCAGCATGCCGTAGAGACCGGCCCCGACGCCGCCGACGATGATCTCGCCCAGCATCATGTTGACCATCGGCACCATGCCGCCCAGCGGCATGAAGCTGTCGTGCATGGCGTTGACCGCCCCGCAGGAGGCCGCCGTGGTCACCGCGGCGAACAGGGCGCTCATGGCGATGCCGAAGCGGGTCTCCTTGCCCTCCATGTTGCCTGCAGCGTTGTCCAGCCCGAGGGCGGCGAAGGCCGGGTTGCCCTGCGCTTCCGCCCAATAGACGGCGGCGACGCCGATGACGAACAGCAGGCCCATGGCGGCCAGGATGGCCCAGCCCTGCCGCTCGTCTCCGGCCATGCGCCCGAACAGGTTGGTCAGCCCGGCGCCGATGGCGAAGATCGACAGCATCTGCACCAGATTGGTCAGGGCGTTCGGATTCTCGAAGGGATGGGCGGAGTTGGCGTTGAAGAAGCCGCCGCCGTTGGTGCCCAGCATCTTGATCGCCTCCTGCGAGGCGACGGGGCCGAGCGCGATGGTCTGCTTGACGCCTTCGAGCGTGGTGGCGTCCACCGTCCCGGCCAGAGTCTGCGGCACGCCCTGCCAGACCAGGAACAGCGCGTAGAGCAGGCTGAGCGGCAGCAGCAGGTAGAGCGTAGCTCGGGTCAGGTCGGTCCAGATATTGCCGACCGTCCGCGCCCCGCTGCGGGTGAAGCCGCGGACCAGCGCCACGGCCAGCGCGATGCCGGTCGCCGCCGACACGAAGTTCTGCACGGTCAGCCCGGCCATCTGCACGAGATGGCTCATCGTGCTTTCGCCGCCGTAATTCTGCCAGTTCGTGTTGGTGACGAAGCTGGCGGCGGTGTTGAAGGCGAGGTCGGCGGGGACCGCCGCCACGCCCGTGGGGTTCAGGGGCAGGACGCCCTGCAGGCGTTGCAGCGCGTAGAGCAGCAGCAGCCCGGCGACGTTGAACAGCAGCATGGCGACGGCGTAGGTCACCCAATGCTGCTCCGCCTTCGCGTCCACCCCGGCCAGCCGGTAGAGCCCGCGCTCGACGGGGCCGAGCAGCGGCGAGAGCAGCGTGCGCTCCCCGTTGAACAGCCGCGTCATGTAGCCGCCGAGCGGGCGCGCCACGGTGGCCACGAGGGCGGCGAAGAGCAGGATGTGTATCCAGCCGCTGACGGTCATGGGAGTCTCCTCAGAACCGTTCGGGGCGGATCAGGGCATACACGAGGTAGCCCAGCAGCCCGGCGGCGACGAGGCCGCCGAGCGCGTAATCGACGATCATGGCCCGCCCTCCCTCACAAGCGGTCGCAGGCGTGCACATAGGCGATGGACGCGGCGAAGAAGGCCGCGGTGATCGCCAGCGCGATGATGTCCAGCATGGTTGCCTCCGGGGCGCACCCGGGAGGAGCCGGGCGCGCGTCAGCGTGGATCGGATGCCGGCACGGCTGTGTCCGGCACGATCAGGCTGCGCCCGATGCGCGTATAAATTCGAGGGGGGCGGAAGAGGGTCTGTCGTATAGACGCCGTATATGCCGGGGGGAAGGGGCGATGGGAACGGTCGCCCCTGCTCCGGGGGAGGAGAGCGAGATACGCTCCGCTCACTTCATCGATGGGAAGGAGAACTGCGCGCCTTCGCGCACGCCGCCCGCCGGCCAGCGCTGGGTGATCGTCTTGCGCCGGGTATAGAAGCGCACGCCGTCCGGCCCGTAGGCCGCCAGATCGCCGAACAGCGACCGCTTCCAGCCGCCGAAGCTGTGGTAGGACACCGGCACCGGCAGCGGCACGTTGACGCCGACCATGCCGACCTTGATCGCGTCGGTGAAGTAGCGCGCGGCCTCGCCGTCGCGGGTGAACAGGCAGGTGCCGTTGCCGTATTCGTGGGCGTCGATCAGGTCCATGCCCTCCTGCATCGTCGCTACGCGCACGACGCAGAGGACCGGGCCGAAGATCTCCTCCCTGTAGATTCTCATCTCCGGCGTCACCCGGTCGAACAGGCAGCCGCCGAGGAAGAAGCCGCCCTCGTGGCCCGGCACCACCAGCCCGCGGCCGTCGACCACCAGTTCGGCCCCTTCGGCGACGCCCTGGTCCACGTACCCCTTCACCTTCTCGAAATGGGCGCGGGTGACCAGCGGACCCATGTCGCAGCCGGTGCCGGTCCCCGCCCCCACCTTGAGGCCGCGCACCTGCTCCGCCAGCATCGCCACCACGCGGTCGGCAGTCGCATCGCCCACCGCGACGACCACGGAGATCGCCATGCAGCGCTCCCCGCAGGAGCCGTAGGCCGCCCCCATGATCGCGCTGACCGCGTTGTCGAGGTCGGCGTCGGGCATGACGATGGCGTGGTTCTTGGCCCCACCCAGCGCCTGCACCCGTTTCCCATGGGCGGTGCCGGTGGCGTAGACATATTCGGCGACCGGCGTGGAGCCGACGAAGCTGACCGCCTGGACACGGGGGTCGGTCAGCAGCGTGTCCACCGCCTCCTTGTCACCGTGGACAACGTTCAGCACGCCCGGCGGCAGGCCCGCCTCCTGGGCCAGCTGCGCGACAAGCAGGGAGGCGCTGGGGTCGCGCTCCGACGGCTTCAGGATGAAGCTGTTGCCGCAGGCCACGGCGACCGGAAACATCCACAGCGGGACCATCGCCGGGAAGTTGAAGGGCGTGATGCCCGCCACGACGCCCAGCGGCTGGAACTCCGACCAGCTGTCGATGCCCGGCCCGACATTCTTGGAATGCTCACCCTTCAGCAGATCGGCGATGCCGCAGGCGTATTCGACGTTCTCGATGCCGCGGGTCAGCTCGCCGCGGGCGTCCTCCAGCGTCTTGCCGTGCTCCCGCGTGATCGCCGCGCAGATGCGGTCGGCGTTGTCCTCCAGCAGTTGCCGGAAGCGGAACATGACCCGCGCCCGCTTGCCCGGCGGCGTCGCCCGCCACGCCGGGAAGGCGCCCTCAGCGGCGGCGATGGCCGATTCCACGGTGGCGCGGCCGGCGAGCGGGACGCGGCCCACGGTTTCACCGGTGGCCGGGTTCACGATGTCGGCGCTGCGGCTGTCGGCGGGGGCGTCGGCCGTGCCGCCGATGAGATGCGGAACCAGGGTCATGGCCTTCTCCATTGTCCTCCGTCGATGGCTCAGGCGGTCGCCTGGATGGCGTCAGAAACGGCGTTCATCAGCCGGTCGAGATCCTCGCGCTCGCTGATGAAATGCGGACCGAACTGCAGCGTGTCGCCGCCGAAGCGAACGTAGAAGCCCGCCTTCCAGCACGTCATGGCGATCTCGTAGGGGCGGCGGGCCGGCTCGCCCGGCAGGGCCGCGATCTGCACCGCGCCGGCAAGCCCGTAGTTGCGGATGTCGGTGACGTGCTTCAGCCCCTTCAGCCCGTGCAGCACCGTCTCGAAATGCGGAGCCAGATCCGCCGCCTTCTCGGCCAGCTTGTCCTGCTCGAACAGCTCCAGCGCCGCGAGGCCGGCGGCGCAGGCGACGGGGTGGGCGGAGTAGGTGTAGCCGTGCGGGAATTCGACCATGTAGTCGGCGCCGCCGTTGTCCATGAAGGTCTGGTAGATCTCACGGCTGGCGACCACCGCGCCCATCGGCACCGCGCCGTTGGTCAGGCCCTTGGCGACGTTCATGATGTCCGGTACCACCCCGAAGGCGTCGGCGCCGAAGGCGGCGCCCATGCGACCGAAGCCGGTGATGACTTCGTCGAAGATCAGCAGGATGTTGTGCTTGTCGCACAGTGCGCGCAGCCGCTGCAGGTAGCCCTTGGGCGGCGGCAGCACGCCCGCCGATCCGGCCAGCGGCTCCACGATCACCGCGGCGATGTTGGAGGCGTCGTGCAGGGCGACCAGCTCCTCCAGCGCGTCGGCCAGTTCGGCGCCCTGCTCCGGCAGGCCCTTGGTGAAGGTGTTCTGGGGCAGCAGCGTGTGCGGCAGATGATCGGCCTCGACGCCCGAGCCGAACAGCTTGCGGTTTCCGCCGATGCCGCCCACGCTGATGCCGCCGAAATTGACGCCGTGGTAGCCCTTGGACCGGCCGATCAGCTTGGTCTTGGCCGGCTGGCCCTTCAGCCGCCAGTAGGCCCGCGCCATCTTCAGCGCCGTGTCGGTGGCCTCCGACCCGGAATTGACGAAGAACACATGGTCCAGCCCGGCCGGCGTCATCGAGGCCAGCTTGTGCGCCAGCTTGAAGGCGGCGGGGTGGCCGAACTGGAAGGCCGGGCTGTAGTCCAGCTCGGCGAGCTGGCGGGCCACCGCCTCGCTGATTTCGCGGCGGCCGTGCCCGGCGCCGCAGCACCACAGGCCGGACAGGCTGTCGTAGATCTTCCGCCCCTCGGCGTCCCAGTACCAAGCGCCCTCGGCGCGGGCGATCAGGCGCGGGTTCGCCTTGAATTCGCGGTTCGCCGTGAAGGGCATCCAGTGGGCGTCCAGCTCCTCGCGCGTCAGCCCGGCGGTTGGGGCGGTTCCGGCTTTCTGGCTCTCTTCCAACGGCGGCATCGGGCGGCACTCCTGCTGGCTGGGGTGGGCGTCAGGGATCGTCTCGGAAAACAGTGTGCGCGGAGGCTTGGTTGCGGTTAAATCCAAACCATTCAAACCTTACGCAAGCGTTGGCTTACCTATCCGTGACCAAGCCCGCCCGCCCCCTGAGCGGCCTCAACGACGCCGACCTGCGCCTGCTGCGCGTCTTCAAGACGGTTGTGGAGTGCGGCGGTTTTTCCGCGGCGGAGGTGGAGCTGAACATCAGCCGCGCCGCCATCAGCCTGCACATGGCCGATCTGGAACGGCGGCTGGGGCTGCGGCTGTGCCGACGCGGGCGGGCGGGTTTCCTGCTGACCGACGAGGGGCGCATGGCCTACGAGGCGGCGCTGCGCCTGTTCGCCGGGCTGGAGAGCTTCCGCAGCGAGATCAACGCGGCGCACGGGCGGCTGCGCGGCGAATTGAACATCGGCATCACCGACAACCTCGTCACCATGCCGAAGATGCGCGTGACCGACGCCCTGCGCGGCCTGAAGCAGCAGGGGCCGGAGGTGCGGGTGAACATCCGCATGATCCCGCCCAACGAGATTGAGCGCGGCGTGCTGGACGGGCGCCTGCATGTCGGTGTCGTGCCCGCGCGCCGCGCCCTGCCCGGCCTGGACCGTCTGCCGCTGTACCAGGAGGAGTCACGTCTCTATTGCGGGCGCGGCCATCCGCTGTTCGATGCGGAGACGGTGCCCGACGCCGCGGTGGAGGCCGCCGACGCCGTCGCCCCGACCGAAGCGCAGCAGGTGCCGGAGGCGGCGGGGGTGCAGCAGGCGCTGACCGCCACCGCCACCGCGACCGACCGCGAGGGCGTGGCCTTCCTGATCCTGACCGGCTGCTACGTCGGCTTCCTGCCCACCCATTACGCGCGGCAATGGGTCGAGCGCGGGGCCATGCGCGCCCTGCTGCCGGAGCGCTTCCATTACGCTCAGGAGTTCCAGGCCGTCACCAAGAAGGGCGCACAGCCCAATCTGGTGCTGGAACGGTTTCTCGACCTGCTGAGACGGACGGGACTGGAGGGGGAAGGGCATCCCCAAAAGCAGGGGTGATTTCCATTGACGCAGGCCCCCTCACGCCCCACCGTAATTGAGGGGAATACGAACAAAGAACCGGTGGGGGAGCGCGGCCATGGTGATGCTGACCGAACAGTTCGTCATCGACTACCTGCTATTCGCCGCCGTCCTGCTCACCGTCACCTGCTCCCTGCTCGGCAGCTTCTTCCTCAGCGCGCTCAGCCGTCAGACGGGAGCGCTGTCGCGCCTGCTGCTCTGGGGCGTTCCGGCGACCCTGCTCAGCACCGCCCTGTGGTCGCTGGCCATGCCAGCGGACCGGGCGCTGGTGGTCGGTGCGGCGACCGCCGTGGCGACGCTCATCGGACAGCATCTCCTGCCCTTCGGTCCGGTCGGCCAAGCCGGCTGCTGGTCATGGGACGCGCTGGTCTTCCGCGGTCTGTCCTGGACCGGGCGCACCGCCCTGATGCTCGCCCCCGCCGTGTGGCTCGGCGGCATGCCATCCTGGATCTTGTGGTTCGCCCTGGCCGGGGCCGTGAACGCCGCCATCTTCGCCCTGTGCCAGTTGCGCGGCACCAACCCGGCGCTGCGCCGGTCGGTGGAGCAGGGCGACGTTCTGTGGGGTGGGTCCCAAGGCGCGGTTCTGGGTGGCCTGCCGGCGTTCCTGATGTTGTTGTGACCGGGCCAGAAAACCGGGGATAAATCCACCGTACTCATACGAAAATGTACCGGGTGGGTCTTGCGCGGGCGGGACGACCGGGCCATCTGTGCGGGACTGGCTCCGGGCCCCTCTGGCGGTCCACTTGGTACGGACCGCGATGTCGGAGCCCTTCACTTGAGCGGACGGTGCAGCCGTCCCCTTCTGGAGGGTCCGTATGACCGATACGTCTTTTTCCTCTTTCCAGTACGGTTCCGCTTACGGTGAGACGGCGCATTTTGCGGCGCGCCGGCGGTTGGAATGGCTGGCGCGGATGATGGACAGCGCCGTCCGCGTGCCCGGCACCAACATCACCTTCGGCGCCGACGCGGTGCTGGGCCTGGTTCCCGGCTTCGGCAACCTCGCCACCACGGCGGTGTCCGGCTATCTCATCCGCGAGGCCTGGAGGCTCGGCGTGCCGCGCGGCAAGCTGCTGCGCATGGTCGGCAACGTGGCGATGGACAGCCTGATCAGCGCCGTCCCGGTCGCCGGCAACATCGCCGACGTGTTCTGGAAAGCCAACCGCAAGAACATGGCGATCCTGGCCGAGCATCTGGACCGCCAGCCCCCGCAGGGCGACCGGCCCCATCATCGCCGCCGCTCGGCGCCCTACACCATCGATGGCGAGTGGCGCCGGACGCGGTGAAGCCGGACGCGGTGAAGGGGCGCGTCACTCCCCGCCGAACCGGATGCGGTGGTTCTCCAGCATCAACTCATCCAGCCGGCGGCCGGCGGTGAAGCCCGCCAGCCCCGGCGGGACCGGCGTATCGGCGGGGAGCCGCGGACAGGGTTCTGCGGCGCCGATCACCTGAACCACCGGGTAGCGGGCGGTGTAGACGGGCAGGTCCATGTCCTCCCCCTCGTCGGACAGGCCCTTGCTCCGGATCTTGGCGCTCGCCTCCTCGATCTCCATGCCGACGACCATGGTCGCCTTGATCTCCTGCGCCGTGCTGGCCCGCAGCTCGGCGCTGCGCCCCGGATAGAAGCGGTCGACCATGGCGTCGAGCGCGCGGGCCTTGGCCTCCGGCTCCTCCACGATGCGGGCGGTGCCGAAGCATATGGCCGACCGGTAATCCGCCGAATGGTTGAACCCGCAGCGGGCTAACACGAGGCTGTCGAGATGCGTCACGGTCAGGCAGACCGGCAGGCCGTCGCGCTGCGCCCGCAGCATCCGGCTGGCCGAGGAGCCGTGCCAATAGAGATGATCGCCCTCCCGCCAGAAGGCCGTGGGGGTGCAGTAGGGCTGCCCGTCGATCACGTAGGCGATGTGCGCGATCATCGCCCCGTCGAGGATGGCGTGAACGGATTCACGGTCGTAGCGCCCCCGCTCGTGCAGGCGTTTCACCCGGTTGCGGTCGGTGACGGGATAGCTGTCGGACGGAACGGCCTCGGACATCGCGGAACTCTCTTCGCGGCGGTGGACAACGACGCCATTAGAGCCTAGCCATTGGTCCGGCGTGAGAGCCAATTCCGACCTTGTCGACTGGACCAATCCGATGCCCGCCGATCTGTCCGACCTCATGCTCCTGCCCATCGACCGGACGGGCGGCGAGCCGCTGCTGCGGCAGGTCTACCGGGAGCTGCGCCGGGCCATCCTGTCCGGCGCCCTGCCGCCCGGCGGGAAGCTGCCACCGACGCGCGCCCTCGCCGAACGGCTCGGCGTCGCCCGCAACACGGTGGTCGCCGCCTATGAGCAGCTTCTGGCCGAGGGCTTCATCGAAGGGCGCGTCGGGGCGGGCAGCTTCGTGTCCCGCGACCTGCCGGACGGGCTGGAGAGTCCGCCGCCGGAGCCGCCCCGCCGCGTCCCCTCCCCGTTGCCATCGGCCACCCCCTTCGGCACCCTGCCCTTCAGCACGGGACGCTGCGCGCTGGACGAGCGCAGTCTGCGGATCTGGCGCAGCCTGACCCTACGGCACCTGCAACGGCCGGACCCGGAGATGCTCGGCTATGGGGAGCCCGGCGGCCCGGCGGCGCTGCGGCAGGCCATTGCCCACTATCTGCAAACCGCGCGGGCGGTGCGCTGCGAGCCCGAGCAAGTGGTGATCACCGCCGGCGCCCAACAGGCCATCGACCTCGTGCTGCGCGTTCTGCTGCGGCCCGGCGATCCGGTGTGGCTGGAGGACCCCTGCTACCCCGCGGTGCGCGCCGCCCTGGAGGCCGCGCGGGCGCGCGTCGTGCCGCTGCCCGTCGATGGGCAGGGCTTGGAGGTGGCAGCGGGCGTCGCCGCGGCGCCGGACGCCCGGCTGGCCTATGTCACCCCGTCCTCCCACTACCCGCTGGGCGTGGTGCTGTCGATGGCGCGGCGGATGGAGCTTCTGGCCTGGGCGCGGGCGGCCGGCGCCTGGGTGCTGGAGGACGATTACGACAGCGAGTTCCGCTACGCCGGCCGTCCGCTCGCCTCGCTCCAGGGGATCGACGGCGGCGGACGGGTCATCTATGTCGGCACCTTCAGCAAGGTCCTGTTCCCCGGCCTGAGGCTCGGCTACGCCGTGCTGCCGCCCGAGCTGCTGGACCCGGTGCTCACGATGCGCCGCCTGACCGACTGGCACCCGGCGACGCTCTACACGGGTGTGGTGACCGACTTCCTGGAAGAAGGTCACTTCGGTCCGCACCTGCGGCGCATGCGCCGCCGCTACACGACCGCGCGGGACGCGCTCGCCGACGCCATCGGCGCCCATCTCTCCCCCTGGATGGAGGCGGAGGTGCCGGAGCAGGGCATGAAGCTGATCGCCCGGCTACGCCCAGCCCTGTCGGATCGCGACGTGGAGGCGGTGGCGGCCCAGCGCGGAATCGCCGTCCGCCCGGTCAGCCCGATGCACATCGCCGCCCCACCGTTGCAGGCGCTGATGCTGGGATTCACCGGCCACGAGCCGGGCGCCCTGCGCCACGCCGCCCGCAAACTGGCCGCCGCATTGGCGGCTGCACGATTAGACGTCTAATCCTCATTTTCAGGAGCAGACGAGTTAATCCCGAAAAGCCTATTCCCACCAATGCGCCGCCCGGCGCCACACCCCCCGGCTTTCCCCGGCCGCGCGGCAATCCCGGCCCGATGGGGTAACCCGCATACCCCGTTTTCGGCCCGCGCCCCTCCCGTCGTTCGGCGCGCCCTACCCCCGATACCCTGTGCAAGGCAGGCCCCAACCTTGCGACGATCAAGCTGCACGCCTGTTGAGGGGTGGCGCCGGCCCTTCGCCGTTTCAGGCGTTTTTTGCCGGCGTCCAGTCCATTCGAATACGGAGATATTTCTTACAATGTGCGGCATCAGCGGGGAAATCCGCTTCGATTCTCGCCCGGCCTCCGCGTCTGCGGTCGGCTCGATGACCGAAGCCCTGGCGTTGCGCGGCCCCGACGGGCAAGGCGTCTTCGCTCATGGCCGGATGGCCTTCGGCCACCGACGGCTGAGCATCATCGACCTGTCCGAAGCGGCGCAGCAGCCGATGACCGACCCCGAGCTGGGCCTCGGCATCGTCTTCAACGGCTGCATCTACAATTATCCGGAACTGCGGGCGGAGCTGGAAGCCAAGGGCTACCGCTTCTTCTCGCACGGCGACACCGAAGTCCTGCTGAAAGCCTATCACGCCTGGGGCCGCCGCTTCGTCGAGCGGCTTTACGGCATGTTCGCCTTCGCCATCTGGGAACGGGACAGCGGGCGCGTCACGCTGGGCCGCGACCGGCTGGGCATCAAGCCGCTCTACCTGTCCGAGACGGCGGGGCGGCTGCGTTTCGCCTCCACCCTACCCGCCCTGCTGGCCGGCGGCGACATCGACACCGCGATCGACCCGGTGGGTCTCTACCAGTACATGAGCTTCCACGCCGTCGTTCCGGCGCCGGGGACCATCCTGAAAGGCGTGCGCAAGCTGCCGCCGGCCACGCTGCTGACGCTGGAGCCGGACGGGCGCCGCATCGAGGAAACCTATTGGGAGCCGGTCTTCGGCCCGCAGCCCGGCGACGAGCGCATGTCGGAGAACGACTGGCAGGACGCCGTTCTGTCCACGCTGCGCAAGGCTGTGGAGCGGCGGCTGGTCGCCGACGTGCCGGTCGGCGTGCTGCTCTCGGGCGGGCTGGACAGCTCGGTCATCGTCGCCCTGCTGGCGGAGGCTGGGCAGACCGGCCTGCAGACCTTCTCCATCGGCTTCGAGACGGTGGGCCAGGAGAAGGGCGACGAGTTCCAGTATTCCGACCTGATCGCCCAGCGCTTCCAGACCGACCATCACAAGCTGTTCATCGACAGCACCCGCGCCCTGCCCGCCCTTCAGGACTGCGTGCGGGCGATGTCGGAGCCGATGGTCAGCCACGACGCCATCGGCTTCTTCCTGCTGTCGCAGGAGGTCTCCAAGCATGTGAAGGTGGTGCAGAGCGGTCAGGGCGCCGACGAGATCTTCGCGGGTTACCATTGGTACCCGCCGATGATGGAGGCGACCGACCCGCTGTCCACCTACGCCAAGGTCTTTTTCGACCGCAACCGCGCGGAGATGGCCGAGGCACTGAACCCGCAGTATCTGGCCGACGAGGACGCGGCGAGCGCCTTCGTCGCCGCCCATTTCGCCCGGCCCGGCGCCGACCGCCCGGTGGACAAGGCGCTTCGCCTCGACACCACGGTCATGCTGGTCGACGACCCGGTGAAGCGGGTGGACAACATGACCATGGCCTGGGGGCTGGAGGGACGCGTGCCCTTCCTCGACCACGATCTGGTCGAGCTGGCCGCCCGCGTCCCGCCGGAGCTGAAGCTGCGCGACGGCGGCAAATACGTGCTGAAGGAGGCGGCGCGCAAGGTCGTCCCCTCCGAGGTCATCGACCGGCCCAAGGGCTATTTCCCCGTTCCGGCGCTGAAATACCTGCGCGGCCCCTATCTGGAACTGGTGCGCGACGTGCTGAACCAGCCCGCCGCGCGGGAGCGCGCGTTGTTCCAGCCGGCCTATCTCGACCGGCTGTTCAGCGATCCGGAAACCCACATCACGCCGCTTCGCGGTTCGAAGCTCTGGCAGGCCGCCCTGCTGGAGTTCTGGCTGCAAACCCACGGGATCTGAACACCGCATGATGACGATGCAAAATCGCACCCAGACGCCTTTCCGGATCGAACGCGCCCTGGTCTCCGCCCTGATGGACGAGGACTCGCCGCGCCCGAACCGCCGGACGGGGGCGGGGCTTGGGCCGACGCCGCGCGCGGTGGTGAATTGCGGCTGGGGCCGCCTGCTCTTCGCCAACACCTTTCCCGACGTCGGCGAGTTGATCGCGGCCATGCGGCAGGAGGGGCCGGGGCGGCGCGACATCGCGCTGTATCTGGAGGACCCGCATGTGGCGCTGGCCCAGGCGCCGAACGAGCTGTTCCTCGACCCCTCCCACACCTACCGCCTGCGGCTGGCCGGATTCCGGCCCGGCATGGAGACGCGCGGCTTCACCATCGAGCCGCCGCGCGGCCGCCAGGACGCCGACGCCGTGAACCGCATCTACGGCGCCCGCGGCATGGTCACCATGGACCCGGAATTCTGGTGGGGTGAGCGCGACAGCCGCGTGCTGACCCATCTGATCGCCACCGATCCGGTCAGCGGGGCGGTGATCGGCTCGGTCACCGGAGTGGATCACGCCCGCGCCTTCAAGGACCCGCAGAACGGTTCCTCACTCTGGTGTCTGGCGGTCGATCCGCAGGCGGCCTATCCCGGCATCGGCGAGGCGCTGGTCCGCGCACTGGCCGAGCATTTCAAGGAGCGCGGGCGCAGCTTCATGGACCTGTCGGTCCTGCACGACAACGCGAACGCCATCGCGCTGTACGAGAAGCTGGGCTTCCGGCGGGTGCCGGTCTTCGCGCTGAAGACCAAGAACCCGATCAACGAGAAGCTGTTCGCCGGCCCGGCGGTGGAGGCCAGCCTCAACCCTTACGCCATGATCATCATCAACGAGGCCCGGCGCCGCGGCATCGGGGTTGAGGTGGTGGACGCGGAGTCCAACCTGTTCCGCCTCAGCTTCGGCGGGCGCAGCATCCTGTGCCGCGAAAGCCTCAGCGAACTGACCTCGGCGGTGGCGCTGTTCCGCTGCGACGACAAGGCGGTGACCCGGCGCACGCTGCTGCGGGCGGGCCTGTCGGTGCCGGACCAGATGACGGCGGCCGGCATGGACGACAACGCCGCCTTCCTGGAGCGCCACGGCAGCGTCGTGGTGAAGCCGGCCCGCGGCGAGCAGGGCCAGGGCATCACCGTGGACGTGCGCGACGCGGAAACGTTGGCCTGGGCCATCGGCAAGGCCAAGACGATCTGCGACACGGTCCTGCTGGAGCAGTTCGTGCAGGGCCAGGATGTGCGCATCCTGGTCATCGACTACCGCGTCGTCGCCGCCGCGGTGCGCCGCCCGGCGGAGATCGTCGGCACCGGCGACCGCAAGATCTCACAGCTGATCGAGGCGCAGAGCCGCCGCCGCGCCGCCGCCACCGGCGGGGAAAGCCGCATTCCGATGGACGAGGAGACGGAACGCTGCGTGCGGGACGCCGGTTTCTCCATGGACTCGGTCCTTCCGGAGGGGCAGACGCTGGCCGTTCGCAAGACGGCCAACCTGCACACGGGCGGCACGCTGCACGACATCACCGACCGCCTGCACCACCGCGTGGTGGAAGCGGCGGTGGAGGCGGCGCGCGCGCTCGACATTCCGGTGGTCGGCCTGGATCTTCTGATCCCCGACCTTCTGGGGTCCGACTACGCGATCATCGAAGCGAACGAGCGGCCCGGCCTTGCCAACCACGAACCGCAGCCGACTGCCGAGCGCTTCCTCGATCTTCTCTTCCCCTACTCCGCGGTCGATCCGCGGGCGTGACGTTCAGGAGGTGGTATGGAGCAGGCAGCCTTGGCGCGGACCGGAATCGTCCGGCCCGTCATCGACATGGACTATCTGACGGGCCTTCTCCGCCGCCTGCTGGAGATCCCGAGCCCGACCGGATACACCGACCAGATCGTGCATTTCTGCGGCGATGAGCTGCACCGTCTGGGCATCCCCTTCGAGCTGACCCGGCGCGGCGCCATCCGCGCCGATCTGGCGGGGCGGCAATACAGCCCCGACCGCGCCGTGGTCGCCCATCTCGACACGCTGGGCGCCCAGGTGAAGATGCTGAAGCCGAACGGCCGGCTGGAGGTCGTGCCCATCGGCACTTGGTCGGCGCGCTTCGCCGAAGGGGCGCGCTGCACCGTCTACACCGACATGGGCAGCTACCGCGGCACCATCCTGCCGCTGAAGGCGTCCGGTCACACCTTCAACGAGGAGATCGACACCCAGCCGGTGGCCTGGACCAACCTGGAGATCCGGGTGGATGCCCGCTGCGAAACCCTGGCGGAATTGCAGGTCCACGGCTTCAACGTCGGCGACTTCGTGGCCATCGACCCGCAGGCGGAGTTCGACGCCAGCGGCTTCATCAACTCCCGCCATCTCGACGACAAGGCGGGGGTGGCGGTGATCTTCGCCGCCGCCAAGGCGGTCCTGGACGCCAAGCTGCCGCTGCCGGTGGACTGCCACCTGCTGCTGACCATCTCGGAGGAGGTCGGCTCCGGCGCCTCGTCGGTGCTGCACAAGGACGTGGCGGAGATGGTGACCATCGACAACGGCACCACCGCCATGGGCCAGAACAGCCGCGAGTTCGGCGTGACCGTCGCCATGGCCGACAGCACCGGCCCCTTCGACTATCACCTGACGCACAAGCTGCTGTCGCTGTGCCAGCAGCACGACATCGAGCACCAGCGCGACGTCTTCCGCTATTACCGCTGCGACAGCGCCGCCGCCATCGAGGCGGGCAACGACATCCGTACGGCGCTGGTCTGCTTCGGCATCGACAGCTCCCACGGCTATGAGCGCATCCACGCGGACTCGCTGCGCTCGCTGGCCGAGTTGATCGCGCTCTACATGCAGAGCGACGTGGCGATCCCGCGCGACCGCGTCGGCATGGGACCGATGGGCGCCTTCCCCTGGCAGCCCACCGCACCGGCGAAGGTCGAGGAGTAGCCACATTCCTTCTCCCCCCTGGGGAGAAGGTCAGGATGAGGGGGCGCCGAAGGCGATCCACTTTGAGCAGTGGAAGTTATCCTCCGCCCTACTGGGCGTAAATCCCCCTCACCCAAACCCTCTCCCCAGGGGGGAGAGGGCTTCACACCGCCCCCCTCAATCCCCCGCCGCCAACTCCGGCCGGGGCGGCCCCAGCGGGTCGAGCGGGGTGACGGTCGGCGTCGTTTGGGGCAGCGGGCGGAAGCTGGCCTGCGCCTCGGCGGGCGGCGGCGGACGCATCCGCGTGCGCCATAGGCCGTAGAGCGTCGCCGACCCCGCCCCCGCCGCGATGAAGCCGAACAGCACCTCCGGCCCCGCAAAGCCCATGGCGGCCGAGGCCAGCGGCGGCCCGATGATTGCACCCACCGAATTGGCGAGGATCAGGCCGCCGCTGACCGACACCACATTGTCCGGCCCGGCGTGGTCGTTGGTGTGGGCGGCGCAGACCGGGTAGAGCGTGAAGGCCAGCCCGCCGAACAGCGGCGCCACCAGAAGCAACGTCTCCTGCCGCCCGCTGCCCTCCGCCAGGATCATGCCGACGCTGACCAGAGCCAGCGCCGCCGACAGGCCGATGATGACCGCGCGACGGTCGAAGCGGTCCGACAGCCGTCCCAGCGGCCATTGCAGCGCCACCCCGCCCAGGATCAGGGTGCTCATGAACAGCGCCGTCCCCGACACCCCGAAGCCGGAGGTCGCACCGAACACCGGGGCGAGGCCGTAGATGGAGCCGGTGACCGTCCCGCTGATGAAGACGCCGACGACACCCAGCGGCGACGCCTCGTACAGCCGCCGCAGCCCGTAGGACTCGACGTTGGGCAGGGTCGGCGGCGTGGTCCGCGTCAGCGCCACCGGCACCAGGGCGAGCGTCAGCAGGATGGCGATCAGCATGAAGATGCGCACGCCCGCCTCGTCGTCCAGCTGCAACAGTTGCTGGCCCACCGCCGAGGCGGCGTAGAGCGTGACCATGTAGAGCGACAGGATCTGCCCGCGCGTCTCGTTGTTGGCGGTACCGTTCAGCCAGCTTTCGATGCAGATGTAGAGGCCGGCCATGCAAAATCCCTCGGCCAGCCGCAGCACGGTCCACAGCGGCACCGCGTCGAACAAGGCGTGGGACAGCGCCGCCGCCGACAGGACCGAGGCGAAGGCGGCGAAGGCGCGGATGTGGCCGACCCGCGTGATGACCCGGTGGGCGAACAGGGAGCCGCCGGTCAGCCCGCTATAGAAGGCCGCGGTGATCAGACCCACCGCGACCGCGCCGGAGTCCGTGCCGGCCAGCCGCAGGCCGATGAGCGTGCTGAGCGCGCCGTTGCCCAGCATCAGGAAAGCGACCCCGAGCAGGAGCGAAAGTACCGAGCGTGCAACCTGCGGCATGTGTCCGACCACCCGTTCCATCCACGAAAGACCAGCGCCGCAGCCCGCGGGCCGCGGCGCCGGCCCTTGGATGGCACCCGCCGGATGGCGAATCAACCCTTGTAATTCCCGGAATCGGGGGCGTCCCAGCCATTCCACAGCAATGCAGAAGAGGTACCGCTGGGGGAGCAGCGATACCTCTTCCGGTTGAGCGTCCAATCGTCTTGGGGCGTCTTGCCCGATCCCGGTTATTCGGCCGGGGTGGCGATCAGCGTCTCAGGCAGGGTGTCCTTGCGGATGCGCAGGAGTTCCTTCCACTTCTTGAGGGCGGCGATCAGGATCACGAAGCCCAGCGACAGCATGATGATCGAGATGCCGGCGTTGAAGACGTTGTAGCCCTTGGCCAGCGGGTTCAGATAGACGTTGGTGATCATCCAGTAGCCGGCGTAGTTCACCGTCACGAACAGGTAGGCCAGCGGGACGAGGCAGGTCAGCATGTAGACCCGTTTCTGGCCGAGGCGCAGGATGATCGTGGCGCCGATGATCAGGCCGACCGAGGCCATGAGCTGGTTCGACACCCCGAACAGCGCCCACACCGAGTTGATGTCGCCCGACGTCAGCAGGTAGCCCCAGGCCACGCAGGCCAGCACGCTCGCGGCGATCGAACCGGGGACCCAGTCGAGACGCTTCAGCGGGGCATAGAGGTCGCCACCCAGGTCCTGGATCAGGTAGCGGGCCACGCGGGTGCCGCTGTCCACCGCGGTCAGGATGAAGACCGCCTCGAACATCACGACGAACTGGAAGAAGTAGGAGGCCAGCGTGCCGAACCACGGGATGCGGGTGAAGATTTCCGTCATGCCGACGGCCAGGGTCACCGCACCGCCGGTGCGGCCGTAGAGGTCGAGGCCGATTTCCTGGCTGAGCCGCGGCAGATCGACGACCTGCATGTTCAGGGCCTGGAAGGCGGCGGGCGAGGAGTTGATGGCGAAGTAGTCGGCCGGATGCAGGGAGGTGGCGGCGATCAGCGCCATGACGCCGACCACGCATTCCGCCAGCATGCCGCCGAAGGCCACCGTGCGGATGTCACTCCATTTGTCGATCAGCTTCGGCGTGGTGCCCGAGCCGATGAAGGCGTGGAAGCCGGAGATGGCGCCGCAGGCGATGGTGATCGAGATGAACGGCCACACCGGGCCGGCCAGCACCGGGCCGCCGCCATGGATGAAGTCGGTGAGCGCGGGGAAGCGGATTTCCGGGTTGATGAAGACGACGCCGACGACGAGCGCGCCGAACACGCCGATCTTCATGAAGCTCGACAGGTAGCCGCGCGGGGTCAGCAGCATCCACACCGGCAGGGCCGTGGCGAAGAAGGCGTAGATCGGCAGGATCAGCGCGACCGTCTCGGCGTGCAGCGTCAGCCAGCTGCCCAGCACCGTGCCCTGGATGTAGGGGCCGGCGAAGACGGAGGCGGCGATGGCGGCGATGCCGACCTGCGTGGCGCCCTTGGACGAGCCGGTGATCTTCTCGTAGAGGCCGAGCGCCACCGCGATCGGGATCGTCATGAAGACCGCGAAGGCGCCCCAGGCGTTGCGCTCCAGCGCATGGACGACGACCATCGACAGGCCGGCCATGGTGATGGTGATGATGAACAGCATCGCCAGACCGGTGCACCAGCCGGCGACCGGGCCGAGTTCGGCCTTGGCGACCTCCGACAGGGACTGGCCCTTGTGCTTCATCGAGGCGAACAGCACGACGGTGTCATGCACCGCGCCGCCGATGACGCAGCCGATCAGCAGCCACAGGAAGCTCGGCAGATAGCCGAACTGCGCGGCCAGCACGGGGCCGACCAGCGGGCCGGCGGCGGCGATCGCCGCGAAATGCTGGCCGGCGTTCACCCACTTCTTGGTGGGAACATAGTTTCGCCCGTCGGCCAGGATGTGGGACGGCGTCACCTCGGAATCATCGGCACGGAGCACCTTGCGCACAAAGAACACGCCGTAGAAGCGGTAGCAGAGGGCGAGGATGCAGAGTGTCGCGATCACAAATGTTAGGGCGTGATCCATGACAGCTCTCCTTGGAAGGAACTGCCGTCACGGTAGGCCGGGTTTCATCCTCCGTGTGGTGCTCTCCTCGGAGCGGCGCCAGGGCGTGGCGAGCGGTCGGATTGCGGGGGCGAGCGGCGGGCCGGCGCTACAGCCCCGCCGGCCAGCGATGGCGGAACCCCAGCTCCCGCTCCAGGAAACGGGCGCAGCGCAGCAGCCGGTCCTCCTCGTAGGGGCGGGCGATCAGTTGCAGGCCGATGGGCAGGCCGTCGGCCGTCCAGCCGCAGGGGATCGACAGGCAGGGGAAGCCGATCAGCGACACCGTGTAGGTGATCGCCAGATAATCGATGATGGTGGACAGGCGGAATCCGTTGATCTCCGTCACGTCGCCCTGGGCGTTGGGAAAGGGCGGCACGCTGGCGCTCAGCGTCATCAGGATGTCGTGGTCGCGGAAGAAGGCGGCGAAGCGGCGGTAGAGCGCGCTGCGCTGGGCCTCCGCCCGCAGATAGTCGGCGGCGGTCAGCCCCTTGCCCCGCGCGATGTTCCAGGCGACCGACGGGCTCAGCCGGTCGCCGTCCTGCTCCAGCGTCCGGCCATAGGTGTGGAAGATGTGCGCAGCGCGCAGCGTGCCGAAGGCGGCGCCGGCCTCCCGGCAGTCGGGTGTGGCCTCCACGAACTGTCCAAAGCGACCCTCCAGCCCGCGCATCACCGCCTCGAACCGCTCGGCCAGCCCAAGGTCGACCAGGGCGGAGCCGAGGTCCGTGCTCCAGGCCGCCCGCAGCGACATCGGGTCGAGCGCGTCGAGGTCCGGCACCGTCCATTCTGGGACAGGCAGCGAGGTCGGGTCGCGCGGGTCCGGCCCGCTGACCGCGGCCAGCGCCAGCGCCGCATCGGCCACGTCGCGGGCGAGGAAGCCCTGCGTCGCCAGCCCGTCCCAGGCCAGCGCGCGGCCGGGGCTGGGGATGCGTCCGGGCGTCGGGCGCAACCCCACCACCCCGCAGAAGCTGGCCGGCGTGCGCACCGAGCCACCGAAGTCGGTTCCCTGGGCCAGCGGCACCAGCCCGGCGGCGACCGCGACAGCGCTCCCCCCGCTCGACCCGCCGCTGGTCTTGTCGGGGTCGTAGGGGTTGGCGGTCGGCCCGCACAGCTCGTTGCCGGTAATGGCGCCGAAGCCGAACTCCGGCGTGTTGGTCTTGCCCACGATGATGGCGCCCGCCGCCTTCAGCCGGGCGACGCTGAGGTCGTCGGTGTCGGGGATCAGGTCGGCGTAGAGAGTGGAGCCGTAGGTGGTGCGCAGCCCCGCCGTCAGCGTCAGGTCCTTGACACCCACCGGCACGCCGTGCAGCGGGCCGAGCGGCGCCCCGGCCTCGACTTGCCGGTCGGCCGCCTCGGCTGCGGCCAACGCGGCGTCGGGGGCCACGGTGATGAAGGACTTCAGCCCGCCGTCCAGCGCCGCGATGCGCTCCAGGCTCGCCGCCACGAGGTCGCGCGCCCGGAAGCGGCGGGTGCGCACGCCTTCCGCCATCTCGGTGGCGCTGAGACGGTGCAGGGCGGTTTCGGGCGTGCTCATGGGCGGTTCTCCAACTGCGGCGGACCGAGTTTAAAATGGTAGGAGGGGGGCCGGCGAGCCCTTGGGCCGCGCCGGGGCGGGCAGGCCGCAGGGCAGGAACTCGCCGCGGCCCGGCTCGGCCAGCAAGGCACCGTCGCGGCAGATCACGTCGCCGCGGGACAGCGTGACGACCGGCCAGCCGGTGACCTCGATCCCCTCATAGGGCGTGTAGTCCACATTGTGGTGCAGGATGCCGTTGGTGATGGTCACCGTGCGCGACGGGTCCCACAGGGCGATGTCGGCGTCCGCCCCTACGGCGATGGTGCCCTTGCGCGGGTGCAGGCCGTACATGCGGGCGGGGTTGGCGGCGGTCAGCTCGACGAACCTGGTCAGCTCCATCCGGCCCTTCATCACGCCTTCGGAGAACAGCAGCGGCAGGCGGGTCTCGACGCCGGGGATGCCGTTGGGGACGCAGCGGAAGGGCGCCTGTTCGCCATGCACCTTCTTGCCGCCCGGCCCGTCGAAGCGGAAGGGCGCGTGGTCGGAGGAGAAGACCTGGAAGGCGCCGCCGGTCAGCCCGTCCCAGATCACCTTTTGGTTTGCGGCGTCGCGCGGCGGCGGCGAGCAGACGCACTTGGCGCCCTCGAACCCTTCCCCGCCCAGGTCGTCGGCGGTCAGGAACAGATATTGCGGGCAGGTCTCGGCGTAGATCCGCAGGCCGCGCCCCTGCGCCCAGCGGATCTGCTCCACCGCGTCGGCGCCGGAGACGTGGACGATCAGGATCGGCACGTCCACCAGCTCCGCCAGCGAAATCGCGCGGTGGGTGGCCTCGCGCTCGGCCACGCGGGGGCGGGAGACGCCGTGGAAATAGGGGGCGGTCTGGCCGGCGCGCTCCAGCTTCTCGGTCAGCCAGGCGATGCAGTCGGCGTTCTCCGCGTGCATCATGACCATGGCGCCCTCGGACCGGGCGATGTCCAGCACCTCCAGGATCTGGCGGTCGTTCAGCTTCAGCGCGTCGTAGGTCATGTAGATCTTGAAGGACGTGTAGCCCTCGCGGATCAGCGCCGGCAGCTCCTGGCCGAGAACCTGCTCGGTGGGGTCGGTGACGATGAGGTGGAAGGCGTAGTCGATCAGCGGCTTCCCGGCGGCGCGGCGGTGATAATCGTCCACCGCGGCGCGCAGCGTCTTGCCCTTCTCCTGGCAGGCGAAGGGCAGCACGGTCGTGGTGCCGCCGAAGGCCGCGGAGCGGGTGCCGGTCAGGAAATCGTCGGCCATGACGGACCCGTCGCCGGTCGGCTGGTCGAAATGGACATGCCCGTCCACCCCGCCCGGCAGGACGAGCAGCCCGGCGGCGTCGATCTCCTCCCGCCCGGCGGCCAGCCCCTCGCCCAGCGCGGCGATCCGCCCGCCGCGCACGCCGACGTCGGCCTTGAACACGTCCGACGCGGTGGCGACGGTGCCGTTGCGGATGACCAGATCGAAGTTCATCGTCGTTTCTCCCATCGTGACGCATTTGCCCCCACCCCGGCCCTCCCCCGCTTCGCAGGGGAGGGTGCCTTCGGTGAAGCGGCGGCAGTCCCCTCCCCTGCGTGAGCGGGGGAGGGCTAGGGTGGGGGCAATACTCCCCTCAGCCATGCAGCTCGCGGAACAGGCTGCCCCAGCCCGCGACGCGGCGGGTGTCCACGCCGGTCATGCGCAGCGCCTTCCACACCACCGTGGACACCGTGTCGTAGACGGGGATGCCCAACGCCTTCTCCATGCGCTCCGCCACCGGGGCGCCGCGCATGTTGGTGCAGATGATGGCGATGGCCTCCGGCTTCGCCTCCGCGACCTCCATGCACATCCGCTCGATGGTCTCCTCGGTGACCTCGGAGAAGGAGAAGTTGCCGCGGTCGTTCAGGTGCCGCTCCGCCACCACCTCGAAGCCGGCGGCGTTGTAGTTGGCAACCATCGTCTCCTGGATCTCGTCCAGATAGGGGCTGACGATGGCGAAGCGCTTGCGGTCCGTCGTCTCCAAAATCTCGTTGAGCGCGAGCATGGATGTGCAGGCTGCAATGCCCGTCTCGGCTTCGATGGAGGCGCAGAGCGTCTCGTCGGCCGCGAAGCCCAGCCAGCCGGCCGAGGTGCCGTTCCAGCCGATCACGTTCAGCCGGGCGTCGGCCAGCAGCCGGGCGGCGTCCAGGAAGGGCGCGTCGGTGAACTGGTCCAGCGCCGCGGCGCGCAGCGAAATCTCCTTCACCGTGAAGCGCCCGAAATGGGCGGTCACCTCCGGCAGGCCGCTCAGCATCGCGGAGGTGACGGGCTCCAGCACCGTGTTGGAGGAGGGGGTCAGCATGCCCAGAAGGATGCGGTTGCTCATGGTCGTGATTCTTTCGGTCAGGCGCGCGCCCACMGCGCGCGGGCGGCCTTGTCGGCCTCGGTGCAGATCTCGTTCAGGTCGGCGCGGACGGGGCGCCCGTCCTCGACCAGCGTTTCGCCGTCGACCAGCACCATCTCCACGTCGCGCCCCTGCGCGGTGTGGACCAGCGTGCCGAGCGGGTTGATCAGCGGGCGCAGATGCGGGCGGCGGGTGTCGAAGACCACGAGGTCGGCCTTCTTGCCCAGGGCCAGCGTGCCGATCTCGTCGGCCATGCCGACCGCCTGCGCGCCGCCCAGCGTCGCCATGCGGAAGACGTCGGCGGGCTGCCAGGCGGCGGTGACTCCGTCCTGCTGGATGCGCGCGGTGGCGAGCGCCCAGCGCATCGCCTCGACCATGTCGCCGTGCTGCGTGTCGGTGCACAGCGCCAGATTGACGCCCGCTTCCTTCAGCCTCGGCGTCGGGGCCAGCCGGCCCGAGGCGGCGTTGCATTTCGGCACATGGACCGCGTGCGCCCCGGCGCGGGCGAGCCGCGCGATGTCGGCGTCCTCGACATAGAGGCAGTGGGTCGCGAGCAGCCGGTCGTTCAGCAGCCCGCACTCGCCCAGCAGCTCCGCCGGGGTCAGGCCGGTGGAGGCCTTCACCCGCTCCACCTCCACCCGGCTCTGCGCCAGATGGGTGTTCACGTGCATGGAGCGGGTCGCGGCCTCGTCGGCGAGGGTGCGCAGGAAGGCGGGGGAGCAGGTGTCCGGCGCGTGGGCGGCCATCTGCACGCGGATGCGCCCATTGTTGGCGCCGTTCCAGCGGTCGTGCAGGTCCAGCGTCCTCCGCAGCAGGTCGCTGCCGATGGCCGGGTCGAAGCGCCATTCGCCCTGGGCGACACGGGCGAAATCCACGTCGTGGACGCGCCAGCTCGCATGGACGCGCAGGCCGAGGTCGGCGATGGCGTCCAGCGTCGCGTCGGCGTGGACGAAATGATCGCAGATCAGCGTGGAGCCGGAGAGCAGGGCCTCCACCGCGCCCAGCCGGGCCAGCGCGCGGGCCTCTTCCGGCGTGGCGTCGGTGCCCTTGGGCACGCCCGGCGTGTAGGAGGGGGCGAAGCCGAGATCGGCGGCGACGCCGCGCACCATCACCAGGACGGCGTGCAGGTGCGCGTTGACGAAGCCCGGCGTGACCACCCGCCCCGGCAGGCGCCGGACCTCGGCGGCGGCGGGGAGCCCCTCCGCTTCCGGGGCGAGATGGACGATGCGGCCGTCGCGGATGCCGATGGCGGCGTCCTCGACGACGCTGCCGATCGCCTCCCCGGTCAGGGCGGTGACGCCGGTCAGCAGCAGGTCGAGCCGGCCGGTCACGCGACGGCGGCCTGCCGTTGCTGCAGGCCCTCCTCGCGGATCAGGTTGAGGATATGGCGCTTGTGGTCGTTGAAGCGCGGGCCGGTGGTGTCACGCGGGCGCGGCAGGTCGAGCGCGATCAGCTCGCGGATGCGGCCCGGACGGCTGGTCATCACGGCGACGCGGGTGCCCAGCACCAGCGCCTCGTCGACGCTGTGGGTGACGAAGACGACGGTGCAGCGCTGCTTCTGCCAGATGGCGACCAGTTCCTCCTGCATGTCCATCTTGGTCTGGGCGTCGAGCGCCGCGAAGGGCTCGTCCATCAGGATGACCTGCGGGTTGAGCAGCAGGGCGCGTGCGATGCCGACGCGCTGGCTCATGCCGCCCGACAGCTCCGCCGGGAAATGGTTCTCGAAGCCGCGCAGGCCGACCATGTCGATGTATTCCTGGGCGGCGTCGCGCCGGTCGGCCTTGCGCCAGCCCTTCAGGCGCAGGTGGAAGGCGACGTTCTCCCACACCGGCAGCCAGGGCATCAGGTTGGCCTGCTGGAAGACCATGCCGCGGTCGGCGCCGGGGCCGTCCACGGCCTTGCCGCCCACCGTCACGCGGCCCTCGGTCGGCTTCTCGAAGCCGGCGATCATGTTCAGCAAGGTGGACTTGCCGCAGCCCGACGAGCCGAGCAGGCAGAGGAACTCGTTCTTCTCCACCGACAGGCTGACGTCGTCGATGGCCAGCAGGTCGCGCTTGCGCTTGGCGTCGCGGAAGATCTTGGTGATGTTGCGAAGTTCGATGGAAGCCATCGCTCAGCCCTCCCGGCTCTGGAGCGTGGAGCCGTGCTGCCAGTGCAGCGCGGCGGACATCAGGACCTTGATGAGCGCGTCGGTCGCGTAGCCGAGCAGGCCGATGCTGGCCATGGCGGCGAGCACGAGGTCGTAGCGCAGGAAGTAGTAGCTGTCCCACAGCACGTAGCCGAGGCCGCTCTTCACCGCGACCATCTCCGCCGTGACGGTGAGCATCCAGGCGGCACCGATGCCGATGCGCAGGCCGGCGAAGATGCTGGGCAGCGCCGCCGGGAACACGACGTGGCGCAGCAGCTGCTGTTCCGTGGCGCCCATCATCGAGGCGGCGCGGATCAGGTTGCGGTCGGCGGTCTTCACCCCGTGGATGGTGTTCATCAGGATCGGGAAGAAGGCGCCGAGGAAGACCAGGAAGATGGCCGGCTTGTTGGCGATGCCGAACCAGATGATGGCCAGCGGAATCCACGACACCGGCGGCACCGGGCGGAGCATCTGGAGCGTCGGCTCCACCGTCCGCTCGACCCAGCGCCACCAGCCGATGGCGATGCCCAGCAGCACGCCGCTGACCACCGCGATGCCGTAGCCGGCGGCGACGCGCGTGGCGCTGGACAGGGCGTCGGCCAGCCAGCGGCCGGTGTTGCCCTGCGACGTCTCGTCGAAGCCGAAGATCCAGTCGCCCCAGGTGTGCAGCACCACCGACGGGGCCGGCAGCAGCGCCGCCGGCAGGAAGCCGGACCGGGAGAACACCTCCCAGGCGGCCAGCATGAAGAGGGGAACGACGGCGCGCTCCCAGGATTTCGACAATGCCGTCATGGCCCGGTTTCCCTATCCCGTCGAAAAGCAGTGGTAAGTCTCACCCAGTCCCCTCTCCCTAGAGGGGAGAGGGGACTGGGCGGTGACGTGGCGAAGTGCTCTTAGAAGCCCAGCTCGCTCTTCGGCTTCTTGGTCACGGCTTCGAGGAACGTGTAATCCAGGTTCTTCTCCGCGGCGGCGGTGACGTCGTTGGAGATGTACTTGAGCTCGCGCATCATCGTGGCGATGGCGAGCGTGCTGTCCTTGTGGATGGCGTAATCCGGGGAGGCGTTCTTCAGCGCCTCGGTGGCGACGGCCTTGTCCATGCCGGTGTATTTGTTGATGACGTCCACCCACACGGTCTGGTCGGACTTCAGCTTGTCGACCAGGGCGACGACCGAGCCGACGGTGGCCTCGACCGCCTTCGGGTGGTCCTTGATGACGTCGGAACGGGTGACGATCAGGTTGGTCAGGTTGCCGGCGGCCTGGTCGTAAGGCAGGGCGAAATGCGTGCCGACGCCGGTCTGGCGGATCTGGGAGGCGAAGGGCTCCACCGTGCAGATCACGTCCACCTCGCCGCGCTGGAGGGCGGCGGCGTGATCGGACGGGTTCGGGATGTTGATGAACTGCACGTCCTTGTTGACGTTGATGCCGTGCTTCTGGAGGGCCCCGCGCATGTGGATGTCCTGCGCGTTGCCGCGCGACGCCGCGACGCGCAGCGGCTCACCCTTCGCCTTGCGCTCGGCGATCAGCGCCTTCAGCCCATCCCAATCATTGGCCTTCAGGGCGATGCCCTTGCCGACGACGATCTCCGACCCACCGTTCACCTGACCGGACACCGCCACCACGTCGAAGCCCTTATCGAGCGCCGTGATGTAGTGCAGGTAGGTGACCTGGGCCATGTCGATGCTCTTCGACACCAGTGCGGTCAGCACGTCGTTGCCGGAGTTGAAGTTGATCGCCTCGATCTCCACGCCCTTGGCGAGTTCCGGGGTCAGCGCCATCGGCAGACAATGGGCGCATTTGGCGAAGCCGAGCTTCAGCTTCTCCGCGTCGGCCGCCTGAACGGTAGCGGCGGCGGAGAGGGCGAGGAAGGCGGCGGTGACGGTCGTCAGGGTGAGGGACCGGAACGTCATGAACGGAGTGCTCCCGATGCGGTTGCGTCCCTCATCCTTTCGCAAGGCTCGTGCCAAATTGTATACAATATTATAATTCCCAACTTGTTGGCTGTTTTCAGTTGTTTAGGGCATAGTGACTGAGGTTGGCCGCGCGGGAGCGCGCGTGCCTGATTTTTGGGCATAACGCATTATTCCGGCATGCATGCCCAAGTATGCGGCACTTTCGGGGGTGGTGGGTCAGGATGGACAGGATCAAGACCATGAAGGCGCCGGCCCGGCCGATCCGCCGCGCGACGCTGCACCATTCCGCGGTGGAGGAACTGCGGGCGATGATCCTGGACGGAGAGCTGCCGCCGGGCGTCCGCGTGCCGGAGGTGCAACTGTGCGAGCAGTTGGGAATCTCCCGCACGCCGCTGCGCGAGGCCTTGCGGGTCCTGTCGTCGGAAGGGCTGGTGGAGCTTCGCCCGCACCGCGGCGCCATTGTCGCCCCGGTGGACCCCGGCGAGATCGGGGCGATCTTCGAGGTGATGGACGCGCTGGAACGGCTGGCAGGGACGCTCGCCTGCCGCAATGGCTCCGACGCGGAGTTCGCGAAGCTCGACCGGATGCACGACCAGCTCGTCACCCAGCACGACGCGGGGGAACGTGCGGCCTACTTCCTGACCAACCGCCAGATCCACACCCAGATCGTCGCCATGGCCCGCAACCCAGCGCTGGAGGCGACCTACGCCGGCTTCGCCGCCAAGATCCTGCGCGCCCGCTCGCTCGCCAACTACGACACGGGCCGCTGGCAGGAGTCGGTGGACGAGCATGAGGGGTTCATGAAGGCGTTCCGCCGCCGCGACGCCGAAGAGGCCGGCGCCCTGCTGGCCGATCACAGCCGCCGCACCGCGGTGGCGGTCATCCAGGCTCTACGCCCTGCGGCGGTTCAGGGGGAAAAGGCGGTGGCCGGAGCCGAGCCAATGGACGCGGGATGATTCGTTCGATTAAGGCTTGAATTATGCTGCAGCGCGGAATATATTAGTTTCACTGACGCCTTTTTGGGCGTTTCCTCCCTAGACTCGGGCCGCCGGAGCAATCCTGGCGGCCTTTTTCTTTGCGCAACGCACCCCATGGATTTGTGCGGCGCAGCAAGAAAATCCTGCAATGTCCGGTGGAAAGTGAAGCCCTGAAAGTGAAACACGCTGCCGCCGTCAAAGCCCTGCGGGGGGCGCGAGGGCTTGAGGCATGCAGCGTGTCGCATTGTGTGCGCGCCTTTGTTTTTGTGCGGCGCGCCCCTTGCTTTCACGGACTACCGAGTCCTCCCTAGACTCCGGCCTGACGCTGTTCGCAGCGCTACGAAAGATAGACCATACGTACCCGCATGATGTCAATGGGCACAGCGGCCGGAGGAGTATGTTTTTTCGCCTATGACCTTGCGCTGAAGCCCATAAGTTCCAAGCGAATCGGAACATGACCGCCTGCCATTGTAGGGTCGGGCCGATTGCAGCGCGTACCATCGCCGCCTTGGTTCAGTCATGCCCGCCGGGCATCGGAACCGACAACGCGGAGGAAGCACCATGGCCGACGAACGGAACCCGAACCAGATGGGCAGCCAGGACGAGCGGAAGCAGGGGCAGCAGACCCAGGACAATCCGAAGAACCGGCAGCAGGGGCAGGACCAGGCGAACCGGCAGCAGCAGGACATGGACCGCGACCGGGACGAGAAGGGCGGGCAGCAGCGCTGACCGCGCATCGCGGGAGGCGGGACATGATGTCCCGCCCCTGCGGCGGGTTTGCGGCGTGCCGGTTTTTTTTGGCATACACTGGGGCGGCCGGCTGGCCGCCCCTTTTCGCGTGGGCCGTCCGGCTTCCGCTGGGAGGAGAAAGGACGGACCATGACCTACTGCGTCGCCCTGTATCTGGAGGACGGCTTGGTGATGCTGTCGGACACGCGCACCAACGCGGGGGTGGACCACATCTCCATCTTCAGCAAGATGCACGTCTTTGAAGAGCCGGGCGACCGCATGATCGCCCTGATGACCGCCGGCAACCTGTCGCTGACCCAGTCGGTGATCGCGCTGATCCAGGAAGGGGTGGAGTTGGACGGCGAGATCCGCACCATCTCCAGCGTGAACGGCATGTTCCAGGCCGCCCAGCTCGTCGGCGCCGCCGTCCGCCAGGTGTGGAAGCGGGACGGCCACGCGCTGAAGGAGCAGCGGGTGGATTTCGACCTGTCCATCATCCTGGGCGGCCAGATCCGCGGGGACCGGGTGCGGCTGTTCCATGTCTACGCCGCCGGCAATTTCATCGAGGCGACCGCCGACAACGCCTTCTTCCAGATCGGCGAGCACAAGTATGGCAAACCGATTCTCGACCGGGCGCTGAATCACAACACGCCGATCGAGGAAGGGATGAAGCTGGTGTTGATTTCCATGGACAGCACGCTGCGCTCCAACCTGACGGTGGGACTGCCGCTCGACCTGATCGCCTACCGTCGCGATTCCCTGAAGCTGGAGACGCGGCGGCGGATCGGCGAGGACGATCCCTGTTTCAAGGAGATCAGCGACGGCTGGTCCCAGGCACTTCGCGAGGCGTTCCGCTCCCTGCCGCCGCCGCGCTGGGCCGACTGAAGGAAGCGGGCCAAGGCGCAGCTGAAATTTTAGGCACATTCGGCGGGCAGTCTGCCCAGCTTAACGCCGCGCCCGAACGATGCCCTTGGGGTGAACACCAGAGTATGCGGGGGTGCGGGGCCGGATCGTCCTCGAACCCATGAGATTGGCACGCGGGTTGCTCTCCCTCTGTCCTGTGACGCGCCACCGGGGTCCCCGCCGGTGCGCCCTACCAGGACACGCCCCATGGCCGCACTCCAATCCGCCCGTTCGCACCGCCACCCGTCTCCGCCGCCCGCCGCGGAGGACCCCGGCACGCCGGCGGGCGTCGCGGTGACGCTGGACGGCATCACCCACCGCTTCGGCGCCTCCACCGCCGTGGACAACGTGACGCTGGAGATCAAGGCGGGCGAGTTGGTGGCCCTGCTGGGGCCGTCCGGCTGCGGCAAGACCACGCTGCTGCGCATCCTCGCCGGTTTCCAGGCGCAGACGTTGGGCCGCGTCGTCATCGGCGACCGGGTGGTCGACAGCCTGCCGCCCGCCGGGCGTGGCGTCGGCATCGTGTTCCAGAACTACGCGCTGTTCCCGCACATGACCGTGGCGCAGAACGTCGCCTACGGGCTGGAGGCGCGGGGTGCCGCCCGCGACGCTGTGCGGGCGCGGGTGGAGGCGATGCTGGGTCTGGTGAAACTGGACGCCATGCGCGACCGCTTCCCCAAGCAGTTGTCCGGCGGGCAGCAGCAGCGCGTGGCGCTGGCCCGCGCCCTGGCGATCCAGCCGAGCATCCTGCTGCTCGACGAGCCCTTCGCGGCGCTCGACAAGAATCTGCGGCTGGACATGCAGATCGAGATCAAGCAGCTCCAGCGCCGTTTCGGCATCACCACCATCATGGTCACCCACGACCAGGAGGAGGCGCTGAGCATGGCCGACCGCATCGCCGTGCTGAGCCGGGGCAAGCTGGAGCAGTTCGGCACGCCGGAAGACGTCTACGACCGTCCCGGAACGCTGTTCGTCAACGGCTTCGTCGGCAGCGCCAACCAGTTGCGGGGCCGCGTCGTCCGCGCCTCCGGCAGCGTCGCCGAGGTGGCGCTGGAGGCCGGCACCGTGCTCTCCGCCGTCACGCCCGACGCCGCGCTGGCCGCGGGCGACCCGGCCATCCTCTGCGTGCGCCCGGAGAATCTGCGGCTCGCCACCGAGGCGGCGCCCCAGCAGATCGCCGGCACCGTCGAACTCGCCCTGCCGCTCGGCCCCGTGGTCGTCTACGAGGTGCGCACCGCCGACGGCGGACAGGTGAAGGTGACCGAGCCGCGCGTGGCCGGCGCCGCGCTGCGCGCGCCCGGCACGCCGGTCCGGCTGCAACCCGTCTCCCCCCAGACCTGCCGCGCCTTCGCCGTTCCGGCGGGCGCCTGATCCATTCCCTCCCCCTTCTCTCCTCCTCCCCCTGGAGTGCCTGCCGATGACCCCCGACCGCCGCCAGATCCTCGCCGCCGGCCTCACGCTCGGTGCCATGTCCCTGTTCCCCGGCATGAGCTGGGCGCAGGCGCGCAAGCTGGTGTTCGCCACCTTCACCGGAAGCTGGGAGGAAGCCCACCGCGACGTCATCGTCCCGCATTTCCGCAAGGCCACGGGCAACGCCGACATCGCGCTGGACCCGATGCTGTCGGTGGACATGATCGCCAAGGTGTCCGCCGCCAAGGCGAACCCGCCGATCGACGTGATGCTGATGGACCCGGGCCCGCGCCTGTCGGTGATCGGCCAGGACCTGGCCGCCCCCTTCCCCGTCGCGGACAGCAAGAACTACCAGGATCTGCTGCCGGTGGCCCAGTTGCCCGAAGGGCCGGGCATCTTCTTCCAGGCGGTCGGCATCACCTACAACCCGGAGAAGGTCAAGACCCCGCCGACGAGCTGGGACGACCTGTGGAAGCCCGAATACAAGGGCCGCGTCGGCATCACCAACATGAACTCGACGCTCGGCACCGCCTTCATGGTGGAGTTGGCGAAGACCCGCGGCGGCAGCGAGAACGACATCGAGCCGGCCTTCGCCGCGCTCAAGGAGCTTCAGCCGAACCTCGGCGCCGTGGCCCCAAACCCCGGCGCGCTCGCCACCCTGTTCCAGCAGGGCCAGATCGACATCTCCCCGGGCAACTTCAACGCCATCCAGATCCTGCGCGCCCGCGGCGTGCCGGTGGAGTTCGCCAAGCCGAAGACCGGCACCATCGCCTTCCTGACCACCGCCCACATCACCAAGAACTCGCCCAACGCCAAGCTGGCGGCGGCGCTGATCGAATCCGCCATGGCGCCGGAGGTCCAGACCAAGCTGATGCAGGCGCCCTTCTACGTCATTCCGACGAATTCCAAGGTGCAGATGGACGGTGACATCGCCCGCATGATCGCCAAGGACCAGGAGGAGCTGAAGGCGTCCTTCGTGTTCCACGACTGGTCAGTGATCAACCGGAACCGCGCCGGCTGGATCGAGCGGTTCAACAAGGAAATCAAGGTGTAAGTGCGGGATACAGGCCCCCCTCCCGGCCTCCCCCCGCTGCGCAGTGGGAGGAGAAAAGCCCTCCCCTGCGCAGCGGGGGAGGGTTTGGGTGGGGGCCCACTGCGACCACCCCCACACCCCACAGGACGCCGCCCATGACCGCAGCCACCGCCATCACCGCCCCCGGCCTCGCCGGACCCGCGACCGCCGCACGGCCCCGCATCGGGCGTGAATGGACGCTGGCGCTGCCGCTGGCCGCCTTCTTCGCGGTGTTCTTCGTGACGCCGCTTCTCCTGCTGGTCGCCGTCAGCCTCTACGCCGACGCGGAGATGACGCGGTTCGGGCTGGACCAGTACACCCGCTTCTTCGGCGACGCCTTCAATCTGGCCGTGCTCGGCAGCACGCTGCTGCTGGGGGTGAAGGTCACGGCGCTGACGCTGCTGTTCGGCTACCCGCTGGCCTGGCTCTACACCCGCAGCGGGCCGCGGATGCAGTCGGCGCTGATTTTGGTCATCATCCTGCCGCTGCTGACCTCCGTCGTGGTGCGTACCTTCGCCTGGATCGTCATCCTGGGGCGGGACGGCATCGTCAACAACCTGCTGCTGTCGCTGGGTCTGGCGGAAACGCCGTTGCGCCTGCTCTACACCGAGGGCGGTCTGGTCGCCGCCCTGGTGCAGGTGCAGATGCCGCTGATGGTGCTGCCGCTGATCACCACCCTGTCGCGGCTCGACCCCAACCTGCTCGACGCCTCGGCGGCGCTGGGCGCCGGGCCGTGGCGGGGCTTCCTCAAGGTGACGCTGCCGCTGAGCCTGCCGGGAATCGTCGCCGGCTGCCTGCTGACCTACGCCGCCGCGGTCACCGCCTTCATCACCCAGTCGCTGGTCGGCGGCGGGCAGATGCTGTTCATGCCGCAGTACATCTATCAGCAGACAATCACGCTCCACAACTGGCCCTTCGCCGCCGCCATCTCCATCGTCTTCATGGTGTCGGTGCTGGGTGTCGTGATGCTGTTCAATCTGCTGGGCCGCGCCAGCAAGGGGTACGTCCATGCCTGACATGCAGCGCCCGACCCTGGGAAGCGCCTCCTTCGGCCTCGTCATGGGCACGCTCGCCGGTGCGGCGCTGCTGCTGCTGGCGGCGCCGACGCTGGTGGTGCTCGTCACCTCCTTCACCGACGGCTACTCGCTGAAGTTCCCGCCGCCGTCCTACAGCCTGCGCTGGTACGCCTCGCTGATCGACGCGTGGCAGCTCCAGGACGCCGCCCTGGTCAGCCTGAAGCTGGGCGCCGTGGTCACCGCCGTGTCGGTGGTGCTGGGCACCGCCGCCGCGCTCGCCATCGGACGCAGCCGCCGCGCCTGGGCGCGCGGGCTGGACGCCCTGTTCATGTCGCCGCTGGTCCTGCCGGCGCTGGCCTTCGGCCTCGCCTCGCTGGTGTTCTTCAGCACGGCGGGGGTGGAGCTGTCCTTCCTGACGCTGGCGATCGGCCACATCGTGGTCAGCGTGCCCTATGTCCTGCGCACCACACTGGCGAGCCTCGCCCAACTCGATCCGGCGCTGCTCGAAAGCTCCGAGAGCCTGGGGGCCGGGCGCCTCTACACCTTCCGCCGGGTGACCCTGCCGACCATCCGCAACGGCATCGGCGCCGGGGCCTTCATCGCCTTCATGTCGAGCTTCGACAACATCCCGGTGTCGTTGTTCATGGCCGACGCCCGCAACGAGGTGCTCCCCATCCGCATGTGGCAGATCCTGGAGAACAGCCTGGACGTCCGCGCCGCAGCGGTGTCCGGCGTGCTGATCGCCGTCACCGTCCTGGCGATGGTGGTGATGGAGCGGGTCGCCGGCCTGTCGCGCCAGCTCCGCTAAAGCGGATTGCAATCCGCTTTGGACCGCGACAGCGGTCCCGGCCGCACATGCGGCCGAAGCCCGCCGGCGAGTGAGGCGATGTGAATTGAAAGCGAACGAAGTTCGCTTTCAATCACGCCCCGCGGAACAGGGAATAGCCCCAGGGGGTGAACTTCAGCGGCAGATGGTAGTGCTGATCCACGTCGGTGACGGTGAAGCGGAACGGCGCCTCCTCCAGGAAGGCCGGTTCCGCCCCTCCCGCCCCTTGCGCGCGCAGCCAAGGGCCGATGTGGAACACCGCCTCGTAGACGCCCGCCGTCACGCCCGCGCCGCCGACCACCGGATGGTCAAGCGCGCCATTGGCACACAAACGGCTTTCCGCTAGCCTGTCCCGCTGTCCGTCCCGCAAAGCATAGAGTTCCACCCGCATCCCCCCGGCGGGCACCCCGCGCGCCACATCCACCGCATGCAACGAAATCCCGCCGGCCATCGGCCCGTCCCTTTCCTTTGTGGAGTCCCCATGAACGTCTGGTTGCTGCCTCTGATCGCCATGGCGGCGGTTCAGGCGTTCGTCGGGCTGTGTCTCTTCGCCATCCCGGTGATCGCGCCGCAGGCGGCGCCCGACCTGGGGGTCGATCCGGGGCTTCTCGGCCTTTATACCGCGGTCGTCTTCACCGCCGCCATCCCCGCATCGCTGGGGGCGGGCGGGCTGATCGCGCGCTGGGGGGCGATCCGCACCTGCCAGGCCTGCCTGCTCGCCGCCGCCGGAGCGGCGCTGCTGTCGGCCAGCGCCCTTCCCGCCGCCTTCCTGCTGGGCGCGCTGGCGCTGGGCTTCGCCTTCGGGCCGGAGACGCCGGCCAGCACGCAGCTGCTGTCCCGGCTGCCMCCGCCGTCCTGGCCCTCGTCCTGGAGCCGCTGGCCCGCCGCCACGACCGCGACGACCGCGCCGCCCCCCGCCCCGCCGGCCGCGGCACGCTGAAGCGCGCCCTCGATCTGGTCGCCGGGGAACCGGCGCTGCGCCGGTTGGCCATGGCGGTCTGCGCCTTCTCCGCCATGCAGCTCTGCCTGAACGGCTTCCTGGTCAGCTTCGCGGTGACCGGCCTGGGCTGGAGCCTGCCGCTGGCGGGCACGGCGCTGGCGGTGGCACAGGGCGCCGGGCTGGTCGGGCGCGTCGGCTGGGGCCTCGTGGCGACGCGCTGGGCGCCGCCCCGCGTCATCCTCGCCGGGCTGGGCGTCGCCATGAGCGTGGCCGCCGCCCTCGTCGCCATCGCCTCCCCCGGCTGGCCGGTTCCCGCCTTCCTGGCCGTCTGCGCCGCCTTCGGCCTGTCGGCGAGCGGCTGGAACGGCCTGTTCGTTTCGGAGGTCGCCCGTCTCGCCCCGACGGGCCGGGCGGGCGAGGCGACGGGCGGCATGCTCGCCATCGCCTACGCCGGGCTGGTCATCGGGCCGGCGCTGTTCAGCCTGCTGGTCGCCGGGGGCTTCGGCTATTCCGCCGGCTATCTGGCCGCCGCCGCCGTCGCGCTGGCCGGCGCCGCGGCGCTGCTCGTCCCCCTGCCGCCGGCCCCCACCCCGGACCTCTCCACCGCTGCCGAGGACACCCCATGCGCATGATGAGCGCCCGTTGGATCGCCGAACAGGTCGCCGCCCGCACGGTGAGCGCCGTCGCCCTCTACGACGACCTGCTGGAGCGGATCGCGGTGGAGAACCTGCGGCTGAACGCCATCGTCCATCTCGACCCGGCAGCCGGACGGGCGGAGGCGCGGGCCGCCGACGAGCGTGCCGCGCGGGGCGAGGCGCTGCCGTTGCTGGGCGTGCCCTTCACGGTGAAGGACAACATCTGGGTGCGCGGCCAGCCGGTCCGCCAGGGATCGCGACTGTTCGAGGACTTCGTGGCGCCGGAGGACGCGGTGGCGGTGGCCCGGCTGCGCGCCGCGGGCGCCGTCTTCGCGGGAATCACCAACTGCTCCGAATTCGCCTGCAAGGGAGTGACGACCAATCGCCTGCACGGCCCGACCCGGAACCCCTGGGACGTGGCGCTGACGCCCGGCGGTTCCTCGGGCGGGGCGGCCAGCGCTGTGGCGGCGGGGCTGGCGCCTTTGGCGCTCTGCACCGACGGCGGCGGCTCCACCCGCCGGCCCGCCGCCCATGTCGGGGTGGTCGGCATGAAGCCGTCGGCCGGAGTCGTCCCCCACCCCATCGGCTTCGCCGAACCGGTGTTCGGCAATTCGGTGATCGGCCAGATGGCCCGCTCCGTCGCCGACGTGGCGCTGATGCTCGACGCTCTGGCCGGGCCGGACCCGCGCGACCCGCAATCGGTGGTCCTGTCCGATTCCTTCGTCCGCGCCGCCGCCGACCCCGACCCGGCGGGCCTGCGCATCGCCTACAGCCGGCGGCTGGGGCTGGACGCCCCCGTGGACCCGGAGGTCGCGGCCTGCGTGGAGCGCGCCGTCCACCGCCTCGCCGACGCCGGGGCCATCGTCGAGGAGGCCGACCCGGTCTGGCCCGAGGGCGCCGGGGAAAACGGCCTGATGCCCCTCCAGTTCGCCGGCCTCGCCGCGCTCTACGGCGAGCGCTACCGCGCCACGCCGGACCTGTTCGATCCCGACATCGGGCAGCAGATCGACGCCGGCCTGCGGACCAGCGGCACGGAGGTCGCCCGCGCCCTGCAACTGCGGGAGGAGGCGTACCGCGCGCTGGCCGCCCTCTTCGCACGGTACGATCTGCTGGTCTGCCCGACGACGCCGGTCACGGCATGGCCGTTCGACCGGCTCGGCCCCGCCGCCATCGAGGGACGTCCGGTGTCGCCGCGCGGCCACGCTGTCTTCACGCCGCTGTTCAATCACTGCTACGCGCCGGCCTGCTCGGTCCCCTGCGGTGTGACGGAGAGCGGCGGGCTTCCCGTGGGGCTCCAGATCGCCGGCCCGCGCCTGTCCGACGCGATGGTGCTGCGGCTGGCCGCCGCAGTGGAAGCCACCTGCGGTTACACTGCCTTCGTATCGTAACAGCCTTTCGAAGAAAAGGATAAGCGGCGATCGGGATAGAACGGACAGCCTGTTTCCATTACCATCGTATTCTGGCAATCTTCGCCCGAAGAAGGGTGGAGTAAGGAGATACGGGTGAAGACCAACGAGCCGGACCAGCGGCCTGGATGGTCGGCGCGTCGGTTGTCGATTCTTTTCCTTTTGGTTGCGTTACCGCTGGTCGCCTTCGAGGTGTACAACATCCTTGAATTGCGCAAGTCGCGTGAAACAGAAATCCGCCTGGAGTCGATGCAGCTTTTGGATCAGGTCGAGTCCGAACAGAAGCGCATCGCCGACGACATCGAACACGTTTTGGTTGCTCTTACCGAGATGGGCATAGGACGGCTGTCCCCAGCGGCCTGCCAGGAAACGCTTCTTCGGATCAAGGCAAAGTTTCCCCCATATCTGGCGGTGAGCATCAGCAACCGGTCCGGAACCATCTGGTGCTCCACCGAACCTCGGGCACGTGGCCTGTCGGTCGCCGACCGCAGCTATTGGCAGGAGGCACTGACCACCGGAGAACAGACCAACGGGGCCACCCTGACCTCCCGCACCACGGGGCGCCCCTCCATTCCCTTCGCTCTCGCCTACAAGGACGAGAACGGAGTTCCGGCCGGGGTGGCGACGGTGCTCCTCGACACCACTTGGCTGAATCTGTTCCTTCGCGAGAAGAGCCTGCCGGACAACGCGGAGGTGGTGATCGCCGACCGCTCCGGCATCGTCCTGGCGCACCAGCCCGAAACGCCGGACACCGTCGGCAGGCCGCTGCACACGCCCTATCAGGCTCTGCTGGAACGGGGCGAGCGGCGTGTGATCGAAACGCCCGGGCCGGAGGGCCGGATGCGGATCACGGCGGTGTCGCCGCTGGCCGCCGGCGTCCCTAACCTCTACGTCCATGTCAGCCTGGACAAGGACGAATCCATGCGGCCGGTCAACGCGGCGGCCCGGCGCACGCTCATGATCTTCGCCGGGCTTTTCCTGTTCGCCGGGCTGACCGCCGGCTGGAGCCTGTGGCGCTTCCTGCGCGCGCATGAGCTGGCGCGCAGCAACGCGTTGCGCATGGCGGCGGTGCTCGGAAGCACGGTGGATGGCGTGATCGAACTGGACCGCGATTGGCGCTTCACCTCCCTGAACGACAAGGCGGTCACCCTGATCGCCCAGGGCCGCGACCTGCGCGGACGATCGCTGTGGGATGCCTTTCCGGAGTTGGTCGACACGCCGCTGTGGCACAAGGCTCATCAGGCGATGGTCGAGCAGGTGCCCACCGACGCCGAGTTCCGAGGCATGCGCACCGGGCGCTGGTTCTGGATGCGGGCCTTTCCCCACGCGGACGGCATGTCGGTCTATCTTCTCGACATCACCCGGCGCCGTCAGGCCGAGGACGATCTGCGCAAGAGCAAGGACCGGCTGAGCCTCGCCCTGGAATCGGCCATGGCGGGCTCCTTCGATTGGGATCTGACGACCAACAAGGGGCATTGGTCGGAGGAAACCTACCGCATCTTCGGCCTCGATCCCGCCGTGCACGGATCGACGAGCGCCGTGTGGCGGTCGGTGGTCCACCCCGACGACTTCGACATCGCCACCCTGAAGGCGCAATCGGACATCCTCTCCAAACAGCAGACCTACGTCCAGCTGGAATACCGGATCGTCCAACCGGGCGGCGCCATCCGCTGGGTCTCGTCGATCGGGCGCGTCAATTATGGTCCGGACGGCACACCGCTGCATTTCAGCGGCCTGAACCTCGACATCACCGAGCGCAAGGCGCTGGAGGAGGCGCTGCGCCGCAGCGAGGAGCGGCTGACCATCGCGCTGGCGGCATCGGAGGCCGGGATCTGGGATTTCGACCAGCGCGACCGCACGCTGGCCTGGTCGGATGGCATGTACCGGCTGTACGGCGTCACTCCGGACAGCTTCAAGCCCGGCGAGGACAGCTTCTTCGCGCTGGTGCACCCGGCGGATCGGGACTCGGTGCGCCGGTTCACGAAGGACGTGCTGGAGGCCCGGCGCTCCGACTACCGCGGGGAGTTCCGCATCCTCCATCCGCGCGACGGGGTGCGCTGGATCATGGCGATCGGGCGCCCCGTCTACGACAACGGGCGCCTGGTCCGGCTCTGCGGCTTGAACATCGACATCACCGGGCGCAAGGCGATGGAGGAGGCCCTGCGCGACGCCAAGGCCAAGGCCGACGAGGCCAACATCTCCAAGTCGAAGTTCCTGGCCGCGGCCAGCCACGACTTGCGGCAGCCGCTGCAATCCGCCCTGCTGTTCGCCGGGGTCCTGCACCATCATGTCGACCCCGACAAGGGGCGCCCCCCGCTGGCCTCGCTGGAACGCGCGCTGGAGACGCTGAAGAACCTTCTCGACAGTCTGCTCGACGTGTCCCGCCTGGATGCCGGCGTCATCACCCCGCAGATCGGCACCGTGCCCCTGTGCCCGATGCTGGAGGAGATCGAGGCCGCCTACGTCCCCATCGCCGCCAGCAAAGGGCTGGAGTTCTCCGTCGTCCAACCCGCTCCCGATCTGGCGGTGCGCAGCGACCGGCTGCTGCTCGGCCGGATGCTCCGCAATCTGGTGGAGAACGCCATCCGCTACACCGAGGCGGGCTTTGTCCGCGTGTCCTGCCAAGCCCGGGACGGCACGGTCCGCATCACCGTGCAGGACAGCGGCATCGGCATCTCGGCGGAGCAACAAACCAAGGTTTTCGAAGAGTTCCATCAGGTCGGCAACCCGGAACGCGACCGCAGCCAGGGGCTCGGCCTGGGGCTGGCCATCGTGAAGCGGCTGTCCCGGCTGCTGAACCATCCGGTATCGGTTCGCTCCGAACCGGGCCATGGCTCGGTCTTCTCCATCGAGGCGCCGCGCACCACCGCTCCAGCCGTCCCCCTACCTGCTCCGGAAGCCGAGACCACCCCGACCGGCGACGGCCGGCTGGCCGTTCTGATCGAGGACGACGTGATCGTCTTGTTGGGTCTGCGGACCATCTTCCAGGAATGGGGATACGAGGTGGCCGTCGCCGGCTCCGCGGAACAGGCGCTGGAGCGACTGCGCGGATTGGACCGCCGCCCGGACCTGATCATCGCCGATTACCGGCTGCGCAACGGCCGGATCGGAACGGAAGCCATTGCGCAAATCCGCGGGCTGGTCGGATCGCCGGTTCCGGCGATCATCCTGACCGGCGAGATCGGCACCGACTGCGACCGCGACGCGGCGGCGCTCGGGCTGGCCGTGGTGCGCAAGCCGGTCACGCCGCGGCAGCTTCAAAGCGCCATCCAGGATCTTCTGAACCACGATCCGTTGAGCCGGACCGGCGACTGAGCCCCCTCCCGGCCAGGGGCTGTACAGCGGACGCGGCGGACAAAAAGCGGACCCGCCTTGACGGGGCAGTGGCGCTGCCCCATATTGTGCACTGCAACATAACGATAAGCCCTTTCCCGAGGGGGAGACGCCTTCTCATTCCTTTGAGGAGGTCCCTTATGAACACGCCTTCGCACTTCGCTTCCGCCCTTCCCTCCGAACGCGACCTGCAGATCATCCGCCGCAAGGCCGCGCGGATGCGTGCCGACCATCTCCGGTCCCTGCTGGGCCGGCTGGCCGCGTTTCTGAAAGGGCGGACGGCCGATCTTGATCCCCACCGCCTGGATGGCGGCCGGGCCGCCGGCTGACGCCGGACGGGCCGCATTTTTCCCTGACACATCGGCAGTAACGCCACGCCGCGCCCGGCAGACCCGTCTGCAAAGCGCGGCGGCTGGTCTTGCCCGGCGGCGGTCCGCGACAGCGGCGCCGCGCGGGCCGGTTGTTCATTGGTTGGAGTCTTTGACATGCAGAAACGAGCGGTCGCCCTGGGCGGCTTCGGTGGGTTCAACCTGCACGGCGCGGGCGTGCTGACGGCGCTCGACCGCCTGGAGCGGATGCCCGACCTGTTCACGGTGACCTCCGGGCAGATCGTCGTGCTGGCCGCCTGGCTGCGCGGCGAGGACGTGCGCCGCCTGCTTCTCGAACACAAGGGGGCGTCCGGCGGGCTGCTCCAGGCCTGGCAGACCGCCATGTTCGGGCACAAGGGCGTGTTCCGCCCGGTGCTGGGCGAGCACGCGCGGCGCTGGCTGGATGTTCCGCTGTCGCCCTCGGCGGTGCTGGAGCGGCTGATGCCGGCCCGCCAATACGCCCCGGTGCGCGACCGCGACACCGTGGCCGAGATCGCCCGCACCCTGAACGAGGCCGAGGTCGGCGTCGTCTTCAACACCTACGATTTCCGCTCCGGCAACGGGCTGCTTCACGGCAACCCCGCCGCCCGGCGCCTGATGGCCGGGGAGGTCGGGCTTGAGGACATCACCGCGGAAGCGGTGGAAAGCGCCCTCTGGCTGTATCTCTACGGCTTCGAGGAGGCCCCCGGCGGGCTGATCGACGGTGCCTATCACCGCAGCATCATCCTGTCGGAGCTGCATGGCTTCGACGAGGTGACGGTGGCCGCTCCCTTCCCCGTCTCCTGGATCGGGCCGGTGCCGCGCAACCAGTTGGAGGTGGAGAACTGGAAGATCCGCCAGTGGTTCGCCAACTCCTACAAGGCGGAGGTCGCGCGGCTGCGCCGGGTGATCGAGCTGATGGAGCGCGGCACGCTGAACGACCCGGCCTACCGCATCCGCTCGCTGACCGAGCTGCCGCTGCGCCGTCATTACGGCTACTTCGACTATTTCACCGAGAAGGCAGAGGTGTTCGACGACGCACTCGCCCAGGCGCTCGACCATTTCGGCGGCGGCCCGGCCCACGAGCAACGGCGCGCCGGCTGATCGGCCGAGGGAAAGGCCCGGCGGCTCAGCCCGCGCGGGCCTCCACCAGCTTCACACAGTCGCCCAACACGAAGCGGCTGTCCACCGCCCCCATGCCGGCCTGCGGCAAATGGGCCTCGTAGCCGGCGGTGTAGCGGGCGCCAAAGGCGAAGCTCAGCCAGGGTGACACCACGCGCATCCACAGCCGGGCCGCCGAGCGCTCCGACTGGGTGTAGTCGAGGATGCGCAGCGTCCCCTCCGGCTTCAGGATGCGCCGCATCTCGGCCAGAACCGGCACCTGAAGCTCCTCCGGCAGGACGCAGAAGACGAAGGTCGCCACCACATGGTCGAAATGGCCGTCGGGAAAGCCGGTGGCGGCCAGATCCAGCACTTGGAAGCCCACCGCCCGTCCCAGCTTGTCCGCCCGCCTGGCGGCGCGGGCCAGCATGGCCGGGCTGGCGTCCACCGCGGTCACGCGGGCGGCGGCGGGGTAGAAGGGAATGTTGCAGCCAGTGCCCGCACCGGCGTCGAGGATGCGCCCGGACAGGCCACGGAAGGTGCTTCGCCGCAGGCGCCGCTTCCACATCACCTCATAACCGAAATCCAGCGCGTCGTAGAGCGGGGCGATGCGTTCGTAGGTGCGCACATAGCCGGTCTGCATGGTTGGAGACTCCCCCGAAGCGGCCGGCTCGCACCGTGAGCGCGGAGGGCCGGAAGCGCGTTTCGCCTGTTCTTCCTTTCATAGCAGGCGAATGTGACGGATCATCGCGCCTGGGCTCCAAAGCCCGACACACTGAATGGAGATGGCATGGATGCGCTGAACCCGGCGGCGGAGGCCCGCCGTCAGGCCGGACTGGAAATCCAGGCGCTGGCCGAGGATTTCGAACAGAGCGACGAGGCGGCCTTCCTGCGGATGCGCATCATCGGCGGGGTGGTGGCGGGGGTGGTGACGCTGGTCCTGCTGGTTCTGCTGACCGCGGGGGCGGACTGGCGCTACCTGTTCGGCTTCTGGGTGGTGATCGTCGGCTTCATCGGGATCGGCTACGCCGTGTCGGTCTACCGCCAGCGGCAGCAGACCGCGCGGCTGCGCGCCCTGGCGACCCGCTGGCTGAGCGGCGGAACCGTCCCGCCAGTTTGAGAGAAGGGTTCTGAGAGAAGGGTGGAATCAGGAGGCGCGCGAACCGCGGCGCTTGCGGCGGCGCTGGAAATTCTGGATGCGCTCGATCACTTCGCCCATGTCCGCCGCCTCCTCCACCTCGCCGAGATGCAGGAGGACGCGGATGTAGGTGTCGATCAGGCCGAGGACGGCCTCCTCGTCGGTCACGCCGTAGGCCGCCTGGCCCAGGGCATCGACGATCAGGGTCCCGCTGTCGGCCAGCGCCTCGGCCACCTCGTTGATGGCGCGGTCGAGGGCGGTGTCGTCCCCGTCCGGCGCTTCCAGCACCGGGTCGAGGATGTCGGGAAAGGAAAGCCGGTCGGCGGGATAGCCAGCCATTGGCAACTCTCCAAGAAAAAACAGGGCCGTGAGCCGGCCCCTGGTGCGCGCGAACGGAGGGCGGGTGTCCCCCTTCTGGTGATTCGTGGCCCTATGAAACGTGACGGTGGGGAAGGATGGCCGCGTCAGGCGGCCATCGATTCCATGGCTTCGGCCAGGGCGTCCGCATCCTCCGCAACGGGCAGGCCCGTCCAGGGGATCAGTTCCCGCCCGGTGTTGGCGAGGCGCTTGGCCTCCATATGGCCGATCACCGCAGTGCCTTCCCGCGCGATCCGCAGGATATCACCGTCCTCCGGAACCAGAGCCCGCTCCACGCCGCAGGCGCGGGCGAGACGGGCGTGGGCCTCCAGATGCTCGATGGTGCCGTGCACCGGCACGGAGAAGCGCGGGCGGATCAGGTCGTACATGCGGATCAGGTCGTCCCGCTTCGGGTGGCCCGACACATGCACCGGCGCGTCGGCGGGAGTCACCACCGTCACGCCCTTGGCCTTCAGATGGTCCTGCACATCGGCCAGCACCACCTCGTTGCCGGGGATGGCGCGGGCGGAGAAGATCACCGTGTCGCCGCTCTCCAGCCACAGCTCGCGGTGGCCGTCGCGGGCCAGCCGGCTGAGGGCCGCCCGCTCCTCGCCCTGGCTGCCGGTGCACAGGAACACGAGATTCCGGCGCGGCGTCCAAGAGGCCTCCATGATGGAGATGAACTCCGGAGCCTTCTCCAGGTACCCGCTGGCGCGGGCCGCCTTCTCCATGCGCAGCATCGACCGGCCGACCAGCACCACCTTGCGGTCGTGGGCGGCCGCGGCCTCGGCCACCGCCTGCATGCGGGCGACGTTGGACGCGAAACCGGTCACCGCGATGGCGCCCTTGCGTCCGGCGAAGGCCTCGATCAGGCCGGCGCGGGCGTCCGCCTCCGACCCCGTGGTGCCGTCGACGTTGGCGTTGGTGCTGTCGCACATCATCGCCAGAACGCCGCGGTCGCCCAGACGCTTCAGCGCGTCCAGGTCCATGGTCGGTCCGACCAGCGGGTGCGGGTCGAACTTCCAGTCGCCGGTGTGCAGGACCGTGCCGGCCTTGGTGTGGATCGCCACCGAAACCGGCTCGGGGATCGAGTGGGTGACGGTGATGGTCTCGATACCGAAGGGACCGATCTCGAAGGAGGCGCCCGGCTCGAACACCCGGATGCGGGCGTGGCGCAGGCCGCCGGACTCCTTCAGCCGTTCACGGATCACGTGCGCGGCGAAGGGAGTCGCGTAGATCGGGCATTCCAGCCCCGGCCACAGGTGGTGGATGGCGCCGATATGGTCTTCGTGGGCGTGGGTGACGACCAGCCCGACCACCTCGTCCATCCGCTCCTCGATGAAGGAGGGGTCGGCCATCAGGCTGTCGACGCCCGGCGCCTCGTCGCCCATGAAGGCGACGCCGGCGTCCACGATCAGCCATTTCCCGGCATGGCCGTAGAGGGCCATGTTCATGCCGATGCGCGAGCAGCCGCCGAGCGGGATGAACAGAATTTCGTCGTTGCCCGGCACCGGGCCGGGAACCGGCGCACCCGGCGGGCGGGTCGCCTTTGGGCGCTCGTAGGGCTTGGGGTTTTGGTTCTTCTGGAAACGCGGGCCGCCGGACTTGCCGCTGCGCACATCGCCAACAATCGTGTTCGGGCGGTTGCCGCCAAAATTCGAGTTCGGGCGGTTGCCGCCCTTGGGCGCCGCGCGGCGGCGCTTGTTATCAAACGTCATACGTCCTTCTTGCTTCACAACATCTCAGCCGGCATTCAACGCTGCCGGACGGGCGTGCATCGCGTGTCGATGCGGATCTCGGGGGTCTCCCCGGCCATCGGCGGCGCCAGGACCATGGGGATGGGTCGAGGCAGCCGGCCGAACCGGCCAGGGAGAGCGGTGTTCGAGCCAGTAATCCAGATGGCGACGCCGGTCAACCGCTGAATCACGACCCGGAAGGGGGTTCGCCGGTCGGTCACCCGAAAGTTACGGCCATCCGCCGGCGATGTTGCACATATGTTTCCTTCGCCGCGGCGTTCAAGGGGGGCGCCTTCGCCTGATTCCCTGCGGCCTCCACGCGACGCGCCGGCCGAGCGCATGAATGCTGGAATTGCGGGCGCTCGCGGGCTCCCGAGGGCGCTCCGGTTGGCTGGCCTGTGCGGGGCGCATGGCAAAGACGTGACCAATGGCATGGCAAAGCCACCGCCGGTCCGCGATCCTTCGCCACCTCCCCTGTTGTTTGCGGACGCCCGGCGAACGGGCACCGTCCAAATGGGGAGTATCCCATGTCCGACTATGAATCCAGGTGGAGGAACGACCAGGGCACCCGCCGCGACGACGACCGGTGGGAGCGCGACCGCGAGCGCGGCGAAGGCCGTGAGTGGAGCGCCGGTTCATACCAGAACCGTGGCCAGAACCGTGGCCGTGACGAGTTCGGTCAATCGAATTGGGGTCAATCCGGATCGGGCCAGTCCGGCCGCTCCGGCATGATGGGCGGCGGCGGCCGCCAGCCCGGATACGGCTATGAGGGCCAGGGCCGCGAAGGCTTCGACTACGGCCGCGACTATTGGCGCCAGCAGGAAGGCCGGGGCGATTATGGCCAGGGTTCCTATGGCCAAGGCTCCGGCAATCGCGACTATGGCCGCGATTACGGGGCGCGCGGTTCCTACGGCCAGGGCCAACGCGACTGGCGCTCCCGCGAGGATCGTCAGAGCTACGAGGACCGTGGCGACTACGGCCAGGACTTCGGCTACCGCGGCGGCTTCGGGCGTTCCGATTACGGCAGCGGAGCCTATGGCGGCCGTGATTACGGCAGCCGCGACTATGGCGGCATGGATTACGGGTCGCGCGGCACCGGGAATCGTGACTACAGCAGCCGCGACTACGGCAACCGCGACTATGGCCGGATGGGCTATGGCGGCGGCAGCGGCTACAGCCGCAACGAGGAGCGCGGATTTTTCGAGCGGGCGGGCGACGAGATGGCCTCCTGGTTCGGCGACGAGGACGCGGAACGACGACGCCGCATGGACGCCCGCAACGACGATCCCGGCGCCCAGCACCACCGGGGGCGCGGCCCGCGCGGCTATACCCGCTCCGATGACCGCATCCGCGAGGATGTGAACGACCGGCTGACCGACGATCCCTACATCGACGCGTCGGAGATCGACGTGACCGTCAGCAATTGCGAGGTCACGTTGAGCGGCAGCGTGGACGACCGCCGGACCAAACGCCGCGCCGAAGACATGGCCGAGACCATATCCGGCGTCCGCCACGTGCAGAACAACCTGCGCGTCCGCGAGCGGACGTTCGGCGGCACCGGCACCACCGCCGGAGCATCGGCCATGGCCGGGCTCGGCACCACCGGGTCATCGAACACCGGGATCGGCGGCACGGGGATGAGCGGGTCCGGAACAAGCTCCTCCGGAACCTCCGGCACGTCCGGCACCGGCATGTCCGGCACTGGGATGAGCGGAACAACGGACAGCACCAGCCGCACCAGCACCACCGGCACCACCACGGGCAGCACCAGCCGCTGACCGTGCCAAACACGCCCCTCCCGCCCCCGTCGGCGGGAGGGGCTTTCCTTGTCCGCCGTCAGTCCCCGTCCTTGCGCTGCTCCGCCGGCTTCTCCGCACGGGTCAGGTTGAAGGCGGTGTTGATGAGCGCGATGTGCGAGAAGGCCTGCGGGAAGTTGCCGACCAGCCGCTTCGCCGTCGTGTCGTACTCCTCCGACAGCAGGCCCAGATCGTTGCGCAGGGCGAGCAGCCTGTTGAACAACTCCTCGGCCTCCGCCTGACGCCCTTGCAGCACATAGACGTCGGCCAGCCAGAAGGAGCAGGCCAGGAACACCCCCTCCCCGTCGGGAAGCCCGTCGTCGGTCCTTTCCGTCCGGTAGCGCATGACGAGGCCATCCTGCATCAGTTCCTGTTCGATGGCGGCGACGGTGCCCCGGATGCGGGGATCGTCCACCGGCAGGAAGCCGAGCATCGGCAACATCAGCAGCGCCGCGTCGACGTGGCTGGCTCCGTAATATTGGACGAAACTGTTCCGCTCCTTCGAATAGCCGTTGGCGCAGACGTCCTCGCATATGGCCTGCCGCAGCGCCTTCCAGCGGTCCAGCGGCGCATCCAGGCCGAACCTCTCCGCGCTCTTCACCATGCGGTCCACGGCGACCCAGGCCATCACCTTGGAATGGGTGAAATGCCGCGCCCCGCCGCGCACCTCCCAGATGCCCTCGTCGGGCTGGTCCCACACCGATTCCATGTGGTCGAGCAAGGCGCACTGCACGCGCCAGGCTTCCGGCTGGATCTCGATGCCGCGCATCCGCGCCTGATGCGCCGCGTCCATCATCTCGCCATAGACGTCGAGCTGGAGCTGGGGGGCCGCGGCGTTGCCGACGCGGACCGGGCTCGCCCCCTCGTAGCCCGGCAACCAGGGCACTTCCCATTCCAGCAGGCGGCGCTCCCCGGCGATGCCGTACATGATCTGGATCTGCTGCGGGCTGCCGGCGATGGTGCGCAGGCCCCAGTCGCGCCAGTCGCGCGCCTCCTGCAGATAGCCGGCGTTCATCAGCGCCAGCAGGGTGAGGGTGGCGTCGCGCAGCCAGCAATAGCGGTAGTCCCAGTTCCGCACCCCGCCGAGCTGTTCGGGAAGGGAGGTCGTCGGCGCCGCGACGATGCCGCCGGTGGGGCGGTAGGTCAGCGCCTTCAGCGTGACCAGCGAGCGCATCACCGCGTCCCGCCAAGGGCCGCTGTAGGCGCAACGCCCGCTCCACTCCTGCCAGAAATGGTCGGTTTCCGCCAGCGCCTGTTCGGCATCGACCGGTTGCGGCAGCGGCAGGTGCGAGGGGCAATAGGTCATCACGAAGCTGATGCTCTCGCCCTCCGCGACGGTGAAGTCGGCGACGGTGCTCAGATCCTCGCCGTGGATCGGGGCGCTGGTGTGCAGGACGACCATGTCCGGCCCGGCGATGGCGCGCAGGGTGTGCGGGGCGATCCGCGTCACCCACGGCACGACGTGCCCGTAGCCGAAGCGCAGGGTCAGGTCCATCCGCATGGCGACACGCCCGCGCCGCCCGCGCAGGATGCGCACGATGTCGGACGCCTCGCCGCGCGGCGGCATGAAGTCGATCATGGTGACGGCACCCTCCGCCGTCTCGAACTCCGTTTCCAGGATCAGGCTGTCGCCGCGGTAGCGCCGGGTCGTGCGGGCGTCGGGATCGCTCGGGCGCAGCAGCCAGCGCCCGTTCTCGGGCGTGCCCAGCAGGGCTGCGAAGCAGGCATCGGAATCGAAGCGCGGCCAACACAGCCAGTCGATGGAACCTTCGGCGGACAGAAGGGCTGCGGTCTCGCAGTCTCCCAGAAGGGCGTAATCCTCGATGCGGGAGGCCATGACACGCTCTCGAACGATTGGGGGGTGCCTTTGGGCAACGGCCGGTGGCCGCTCCGGTTCCCTCTGGTCAAGACCCGACGCCGACGAAGGTCGATCATCCGGTTTGACGATTCTGGCAGGCGGACCCGCGTGGTAGCGTTTTCGCCCGCCGCCCCGTCACCGCAGGACGACGCATCGAGGCCACCATGGAATCCGGACGCGCCAAGTCCCGGCGGCATGCCGCCCGCCCTGCCCGCCTCGCGGCGGCGGCCCTCCTTCTTGCCGGCCTTCCGATGACGGCGACGGGGGCGGAGCCTCCCACCGTCTCCCTGCGGCCGGGCGCCGACGTCCAGGCGGCGGTGGACCGTCATCCCCCTGGCACGCGCTTCCGGCTGGAAGCCGGTGTCCACCGCCTGCACTCCATCGTGCCGAAGGACCGCAACCTGTTCGAGGGCGCCCCCGGCGCGGTGCTGAGCGGAGCGCGACGGCTCACCGCCTTCGTCCGACGCGGCCCCGTCTGGGTGGCCCGCGGGCAGACGCAGGAGGGCCGGGTCAACGCGGCGGAGTTCTGCCGCTCCGGCTTTCCCCGCTGCGCCCGCCCGGAGGATCTGTTCATCGACGACGCGCCGATGCTCCATGTCGGCAGCCGGTCCGCCGTCGGGCCGGGGCGCTGGTTCTTCGACTACGACGCCGACGAAATCGTGATCGGCGACGATCCCACCGGTCGGACCGTGGAAACCAGCGTCACCCCACGCGCCTTCGGCGGCACGGCGTCGGGCGTCGTCATCCAGGCGCTGACCATCGAGAAATACGCCGCCCCCATCCAGGCCGCCGCCGTGGACGCGGAGTTCGGCCCCGGCTGGACCATCCGGAACACCGTCCTGCGCCTGAACCATGGCGTCGGCGTCAACGCCGGCAACGGCAGCCGCATCCTCGACAACCGCATCCTCGACAACGGCCACGCCGGCTTTTCCGGGTCGGGGACGGATTTCCTGATCGCCGGCAACGAGATCGCCCGCAACGGCTACGCCGGCGTCGATTTCCATTGGGAGGGCGGCGGCGGCAAGGTCACCGAATCCGGAGGCGGCGGGATCATCCGCGGCAACTGCGTCCACGACAATGTGGGCGCCGGGATCTGGGCCGACATCGACGTGCACCGGCTGGTGATCGAGGACAATCTGGTCTTCGGCAACGCCGACAACGGCATCACCTACGAGATCAGCTACGACGGGGTGATCCGCAACAACCGGGTCGCCGACAACGGGCAGCGCGGCCAGGGCTGGTTCTGGGGCGCCCAGATCCTGATTTCCAGCGCCCAGGGCGTGAAGGTCTACGGCAACGACGTCGATGTGCCGGGCGGCTACGGCAACGCGGTGACGGTGGTGTCCCAGGACCGCGCGCCCTACACCCCCGCCGTCGGCAACGAGATCTTCGACAACCGCATCGTCATCCGCAACGCCAACGCGCGCGTCGGCGCCGTCACCGACGTCGACGCCGACAACGCGGTGGTCGCCGCCGGCAACCGGCTTTACGGCAACCGCTATCATCTGGCGGATCCGGGAGAGCGCGTCTGGTTCTGGAACGACGCGGAGGCCGACTGGAACGCCATCCGCGCCCAGGGACAGGAAACGGGAAGCGTCGTCCACCTCGGCATTCCCCAGAAGATGGCGCTGACCTGCCCCTCCGTGGCCCACACGGATACAACGCGATGAAACACCCTCCGCCCATTCCTCCCTGAGAATAGATATCGCTTGTCCCGACAAGCAAAGGTTTCAAGATTACTGTTACAGCTTTGAAAAAATTACTAATTTGGGGGTACTTTGCGGATATCTGCGCACAGTATTACGTTCTTGTTTGCGATTGACGGTCAAAATTGGTTGCTATGTTATAGGCCCTAAGCGGTCGCACAGACCTCTTGCAGCATCGCCTTCCCGCTTGATCCGGTTCATTTGATCGAATAGGGCCAAAGTCTTCGCTCCGGTAATGTCGGCGGCGACGTTGGCGGCGATCCCGGGCGGTTCCACGGGTGGGCGTGTCCATGGCGTGTGGCTGAGGGAGATTTTGTATGTTGCCGTGCAAAGACGGAGCGCGCCTGCCCAACGCCTTCCGCCACGCCCCATCGGCCACATCCTTCACGTCCAATCACATCCTGGCGGCCACTCGCTTGACCGCCGCCCCGATGAACGACCCCGGTTCGTTCGGGTCCTATTACCGGATGTCCGGGGGGACGCGGCCCCTGGGGGAGGGCCAGATCGTCACGGCCATCCTGCACGACGAAACGCCGCTGACGCGGGAAAGCCTGTCCACCAGCCTGAACCTGTGCGGACGGGGGGTTCGGGTTTTGACGGCGGCATCCCTGGCCGACCTGGAAAGCGTGGTGCGGCGGGACGATTCACCGGACGTCGCGCTGGCCAATTTCAGCGGGCGGCTCGCCTCCGATCCGGATTTCCGGCCGAGGCTGGCCGAGCTTCTGGATGTGCTGGACGGCATCCCGCTGATCATGCTGTCGGATTCCGACGAGACGGCGACTGCGCTGGAGGCCATCCGCCAGGGCGCGCACGGCTACATCTCCACGACCGTCGGCCTGGCCATGGCGCTGGAGGCGATCCGGCTGGTCGCCGCGGGCGGCATCTTCATTCCGGCAACCATCCTGCACCGGCTGATCTTGGACCAGGGCACGGTGGCGGACCCGCTGCTGCACGCCGCGTTATCCGTCCCGGCGCCCGTGGTCAACGGCAAGCCGCACCTGGCCCAACTGACCCCGCGCCAGCTCGCCGTCCTGGAATGCCTTCAGGAGGGCAAGCCGAACAAGGTCATCGCCCACGAGTTGGGGATGCGGGAAAGCACCGTCAAAGTGCATGTGAGGAATATCCTGCGGCGGCTCGGCGCCACCAACCGGACGGAAGCGGTGTGCCGCGTCATGCGCGAGGAGAACTGAGCGCAACGCGCAAGAACGGCGCGGGCGGGTCCCGCACCGTTCCGTCACGGCACCGATCGATCAGGGCTGGTTCGTCTCCAGCACCGCGCCACGGGACAGATGGGCGTGCGCCATGAAGGCGGCTTCCGTCCGGTTGGTGGCACCCAGCTTCTTCAGCACATTGCGCACATGGGCCTTGGCGGTGTTCTCGCACATGCCCAGCATGTAGGCGATGAGCTTGTTCGACTTGCCCTCGCGCATGCAGGTCAGCACGGCCATTTCCCGCGGGGTCAGTCCGCCGATCCGGTCGGTCACCGGCACGGCGGCGCCCGGCGGCGGGGTCTGCGGAACCGCAACGCCGCCCGGCGCCGGCGCGATCAGCGATTGCAGCGACGTGGCCGGCACGAACGTGCCGCCGGCGGCGACCAGCCGGATCGCCTCCAGCATGACCCCCAGCCCGAGGCTGGGCACGATGTAGCCGCGCACGCCGAGGCGCAGGCTCTCCAGGATCATCCCGCCATCATCGCGGTCCGAGATGATCACCAGCGGCACCGGCAGACAGGCCGATACGGCGTCACGGATGGCCGCGCACAGGACGTCGTTCAGCCCAATCCGCGCACCGATGTTGCACAGCACGACCTCCGTCCGCCCGTCCCGCGCCAGGATACCGGCGGCGTCCTTCAGCGAGGCCACCGACCGCACGGTCATGTCCTGGCACAGCGTGCCGAGGCCGAGCGAAAAGCAATCCCGAGTCAGGCTGTTCGGGTCCACCAGGACCACGTCGATCCCTGGGGCGATGCCTGGAGCGATCCCTGGGGCGATGCCTGGGGCGATCCTTACTTTCTGCTTGATTTCCGTCGTCATCCGCTCCCCCTTTCGATCAAACACCAAGTCTTCTCACCTTGTCAGACCATGGCGGCGAGCCTTTGCCCGCCACCGCCGGTGAGAGAATTTTCAATTTTCGGGTGAGCGCGTCCGCTCGCGGATACTCGGAAAGATTTCAGCTTCTTCATTTTCAGCGCCTTTCCCTGCCGACCACATGGATTGTTTCTGTTGGAAGATCATCAGGAATGCTTGCGCGGTTTGCATTTGATGTTTTCAACGTTACCAGAACAGCGCGCCCGGTAAATACGCACTTCGATGCAAGGTTGTAGCGGGTCGGCGTTTTGTTCCGTACCCATTCCGGCGCCCATCGGACCGTGTTTCGCCGACGCCGTACGCCTTTGTGAGGATGGGCGCGGCCCTGAACGCCGGTTCCGCCTCATCCTGCAGCCGGGAGGGGCAAAGCCGCCGCGTACCGCCTTCTGCTTTGCGGCCGAAAGAACAGCCCCAAACGGCACAAGTCAGGGATCGGTGCGCTCTGACCAATGGTAAGACGACAAGGCCAAGACATTGCGCTTCCGGATGGCGATGACCGAGACCTCTCCGGAAGACACAGAGTTCCAGCGGAAACACATCAAATAGGAGGTAAAGGCAAAGTCCGACATGGTTACTTCCACGCAGGATTGACGTTGACGGCCACATGTGTGCAGCGCAGCATCAGACCAGGAAAACGGGTCGGGAGACATCCTTCATGGCATCGAGCGGGAAGCCGGTTCCATCGCCCTGCGCCCCCGCACGCGGCCCGGAAGCGGTGAACGGGCGCCGGAGCATCGCAGCCCTTCTTCTGGATGAAACCCCGCTGACCCGCGAATGTCTATCCGCCGGCCTCAGCCTGCGCGACCCGTCCCTGACCATGCGGACCGCGGCGTCGCTGGACGAGGCGAAGGCGATGCTCGCCGGAGATCCCCCTCCCGCCGTCGTGCTGTGCAACGTCGTCAGCCTGACCCCGCCAAACGGCAGCGTCCTGGCGACGTTGCGCGACCTCGCCGGAGCCTTTGGCGGCACGCCGCTGGTCATCCTGTCCGACGGGGAGGAGGACCTGCCGCTGGAAGCCAGCCGGCTGGGCGTGCGGGGATGCCTGCCGACCAGCGTCGGCCTCGCCGTCGCCCAGGAGGCGGTCCGTCTGGTGGCGGGCGGCGGCACCTTCTTCCCCTCTCCCTTCCTCCACCGCCTGCTGCCGCGCCGCGAGGCCATGGAGGACGATCCGCCCATGACATCCGGCGGAGCGGCGCTGACCGCGCGTCAGCGTGGCGTGCTGCAACGGCTTCGCGAAGGGAAGTCGAACCGCGTCATCGCGCAGGAGTTGGGAATCAGCGAGAACACGGCGAAGGTTCATGTCCGCGGCATCCTGCGGGCGCTGGGCGCCTCCAACCGCGCCGAGGCCGTGCGCAAGGCCTGGCAGTCGGCCGAACCGGCCGGTCCGCAAGCGCTCAGCCGGGATCGGAGCCTGGAAAGGGGCCGGGATCGGGACTGACCGTACCGCCGCCGTGGATGAGCCGCAAGGCGGCGATCACCTCGGCCAGCGGCATCCGGCCGCTCAGCACCCCGCGCAGGCCGAGACGCGCCGCGGCGGCGGTCACCGCCGGACCGGGCCGGTCGGCCAGGACGGCGACGGGAGGATGGGGGCCGCCGCCCGACAGCGCGTCCAAAAGCTGGCCGATGCCGCCTTTCGCCGGGTCGGCGCGCCCGATGCTCACGAGAACCACATCGGTTCCGCGCAGGGCGGCGGGGAGGTCCGCCAACGCCGTGGCGCTGCGCCGGTGGTTGACCGCCACGTCCGGCGCAAAAGCGTTGATGGCGGCGGCGAGGCTTTCGCCGAACAGCGAGCGGTCGTCGATCAGCAGAACCGTGATCGGCGCCCGCCTGCCAGTCCGTCCGTCCGGATGGGGAGAACGGGCACCGCCCCGTGCGCCGGGAGGCACACGGGGCATGAAGTCTCGTCGGTTGCCGGTCAGCGCGTCCAAGCCAATCATGGCTGCGTCTTTCGGAATCGGGAGATCCCAGCCGGCCCCCACACCGGGCCATCACCGCCAGGCAGTCGCCGGGGCGGGGACGGCCCGTTCAGGACGCCGGTGCGTGACCGGGTCCGCGGGCATCGCGCCCGCGTCAGTCAGCCAAGTCTGAGGCGGCCGCCGCAAGCTGACCGGAGAAGGGCAGGACGCAGGAGTCCGCCGCGAAGCCGTTGCTGAGGAGCATGGCCTCCGCCGCCTTGCGCCGCTTCGCCGCGTCGGGCCGCACGTCGCGCCGTCCGACGGAGCAATAGTGGAATCCCGCCGCCGCCATGGCCGCCGGAGCGTAGACGTTGCGAAGATCGACCATCACCGGGCGGCGCATCAGGCTGCGGACGCGGCCCAGATCCAGCGCGCGGAACTCGTTCCATTCCGTCAGGATGGCGACGCAGTCGGCCTCCGCGAGCGGGGCGTAGGCATCGTCATGCCAGACCACGCCGGGCAGCAGGTGGCGCCCCTCCTCCATGCCGGCGGGGTCGTAGACATGGACCGTGGCGCCTGCCTCCTGAAGCAGCGGGATGATCTCCAGGCTCGCCGCCTCGCGCATGTCGTTGGTGTCGGGCTTGAAGGTGATGCCCAGCACGGCGATCCGCTTGCCCGCCGCGTCCGGCCCGCAGGCCTGGAGGATCCGTCCGGCCATCAGCCGCTTGCGCGCCCGGTTCACGTCCACCACCGTTTCGATCAGCCGGACCGGCGCGCCATGCTGCCGCCCGGTGCGCACCAGCGCCTCGGTGTCCTTGGGGAAGCAGGAGCCGCCGAAGCCCGGCCCGGCGTTCAGGAACGGGCGCCCGATGCGTCCATCCATCCCCATGCCCTCCGCCACGTCCTGCACGTCGGCCCCCACCCGCTCGCACAGGTCGGCGACCTCGTTGATGAAGGTGATCTTGAAGGCCAGGAAGGCGTTCGCCGAGTATTTCGTCAGCTCCGCCGTCTCGATGCCGGTGCGCACGAAGGGCGTCCCGGCGCGGATCAGCGGCTGGTAGAGGGCGTCCATCACCGCCCGCGCCCGCTCGGAGTCGGCGCCGATCACCACGCGGTCGGGCTGCATGAAATCGCCGATGGCCGAGCCTTCGCGCAGGAATTCCGGGTTGGACACCACGTCGAACTCGGCGCGCGGGTTGATGTCGCGGACCAGCGCGGCGATCTGGCGCCCGGTGCCGACCGGTACCGTCGACTTGGTCACGATGACCGTGTAGCGGGACATGGTCCGCGCGATCTCCGCCGCCGCGGCGTGGACGTAGGTCAGGTCGGCCCCGCCGTCGCCGGGACGGGAGGGCGTGCCGACCGCGATCAGCACCACGTCCGCCCCCTCCATGGCGACCGCGAGGTCGGAGGTGAAGGACAGACGGTCCGCCGCCATGTTGCGCGCCACAAGGACGTCGAGGCCGGGCTCGTAGATGGGAATCTCGCCGCCCCTCAGGCGCCGGATCTTCGTTTCATCCTTGTCCACACAGCACACGTCGATGCCGAATTCGGCAAAGCAGGCGCCGGACACGAGACCGACATAGCCGGTCCCCACAACAGCGATCCGCATCATTCCACTCCTGTTGCTTGATGGCGTTGCCGAAGCCATCCCTGGCCGGCTCGAAAGTTGGCCGGCTCGAAAAATGACCTTCAGGCCACGGCGCGCTCCGCCATGCCGTTCGCTTGCCCGCTCTCACGCAGAGCCCAGCGCACGGTTTCCGCCAGCCCCTGCTCCAGCCGCGTGCGCGGCGTCCAGCCGAGCACCGACCCGGCGTAGGTCACGTCCGCCTGCACGCTGCGCTGCTCGCCCGGACGTTCGGGGTGGTAGAGCACGGGATGGTCCGCCCGCGTCCGACCGAGTGCCCCCAGCGCGAGGTCGGCCAGTTCGCTGATGCTGGTCTGCCGCCCGCTGCCGAGGTTGAAGATCTTCCCGTGGCTGGCCGGGTTGTCGAGCGCGCCGACCCAGGCGTCCACCACGTCGTCGATGAAGACGAAGTCGCGGGTCTGCTTGCCGTCGCCGTAGATGCGGATCGGCTCGCCGCGGATGATGTTGCCCAGGAAGATGCCCAGCACCCCCTGATAGGGGTTGTCCACCGCCTGCCGCGGTCCGTAGACGTTGTACATGCGGAACGACGTGACGGCCAGACCGCCCGGCAGGTCGGGCCGCGCCGCCGTCAGATGGACGTAGCGCTCACCCGCGTACTTCGTCACCCCGTAGTAGGACACCGGGGAGCAGGGCGTGTCCTCCGGCGTCGGCACGGTCTCGGCGTTGCCGTAGGCGCTCATCGAGCTGGCGTAGAGCAGGCGCTTCACCCCGCGCTCCACGCATTGCTGAAGGACATTCACCGTCCCTTCCACGTTGGTGCGCAGATCGCTGACCGGGTTGCTGAAGGCGCGGATGATCGACACCTGCCCGGCGATGTGGATCACCGCGTCGGGCACCTCCTCGAACGCCGTGTCGAGATCGGCGGGGTTGGTGACGTCGCCGCGGATGTAGCGCACCTCCGCCGGCACGTTGGAGCGCAGCCCGGTGGACTCGTTGTCGATCACCGTCACCCGGTGGCCGAGCGACACGAGGCGGTGCGTGATGTGGGAGCCGATGAAGCCGGCCCCGCCCGTTACAAGAACGTTCATTGGTTCCTCCACCGCACAGGGATCGGGTTACGCGCTGAGGGCGATGCGGCCCGGTTCCAACTGGCTCTGGTCCGTGGGCAGGCCGTTCTGCGCGAGGTAGTGTTCCGCCCAGTCCCACAGGCGGCGGATGCCGGTGTCGCGGTCCACCTGCGGGCGCCAGCCGAGGACCTGCTCCGCCTTGCGGATGTCGCTGACGTAGCAGGGCTGGTCGCCGGGCCGCCAATCGGAGAAGTCGGCCTCCACCGGCGCGCCGCGCAGGGTGGACAGCATCTCCCCGAACTCGCGCCAGACCGAGATGGTGTTCTCCGGCCCGCCGCCGATGTTGAAGACCTGCCCGCGGCTGACCTCGATCTTCTCGGTGGCGAGGCGGAAGGCCCGCACGAGGTCTTCAACGAACAGCACGTCGCGCACCTGCATGCCGTCGCCGTAGATGTGGATGGGCCGCCCGCTCAGCGCCGAGATGATGAAATGCGCGACCCAGCCCTGGTCCTCGTTGCCGAACTGGCGCGGGCCGTAGATGCAGCTCATCCGGAAGACGACGGTCGGCAGGTCGTAGATGCGGGCGTAGTCGCGCACATACTGGTCCGCCGCCCCCTTGGAGCAGCCGTAGGGTGAATGGAAGTCCAGCGGTTCCGCCTCCGAAACGCCGAGCGGGCGGTCGACGAAGCGGTAGCGGCTGCCGGTCCGCTCCACCGCCACATGCTCCAGCCCGCCATAGACCTTGTTGGTCGAGGTGAAGACCACCTTCGGTGGGTTCTTCATGCGGCGCGCCGCCTCCAGCACGTTGAAGGTGCCGAGCGCGTTGATGTCGAAGTCGGTGCGCGGGTCGTCCAGCGACGAGGTCACCGCGACCTGCCCGGCGAGGTGGTAGACCTCCTCCGCCCCGGCCATGCAGGATTTGACGGCGGCGAAGTCGCGCACGTCGGCCTTCATGAAGGTCAGGCGGGACCCGGCGTTGAGGGTCTGCAGCCACGCCGCGTTCCGCTCGCTGCCCGGCCGCAGCAGGGCGTCCAGGACGACGACGTCACGCCCGTCCTCCAGCAGGTTCTTGACCAGATTGCAGCCGACGAAGCCGGCCCCGCCGGTCACGAGCGTCTTGCCTTCCATAGATTTCTTCTCCATTGCTGCGGCTTTTTCCGGATGGGCAGGGGTTCAGGCGGCCTTGAGGACGGCGGCGCCCGCCGGGCGGCGGATCACCGCGTCGTAGAGCCGGTGGGTGTCGGCGGCGGCGGCGGCCCAGTCGAAGCGCTGGGCGGCGCGCAGTCGACCGTGGCGGCCCATCCGCGCCCGCCGCTCGGGGTCGGCGGCCAGTTGCTCGACGGCGGCGCGCAGGGCCAGCGGGTCGCCCGGCTCGACGATCACTGCACAGCCGTCGTCGACCTGGTGGGGGATGCCGCCGACCCGGGTCGTCACCACCGGGACGCCGAAGGCCATCGCCTCCAGGATCACGTTGGGGAAGGTGTCGGCCAGGGTCGGGAAGACGAACAGGTCGGAGCGGCGGAACATGGCGGCGACCTCCGCCTCGGCCAGATTGCCGGTGAGGTGGATGGTCTGGCCCGGCCCGCAGCGGCGCTGGTACGCCTCGTAATCGACGAAGTCGCGCTTCTCGCCGCCGACGATCAGACGGAACGGCGTGGACAGCCCCACGAAGGCGTCGAGCAGCACGCCCAGCCCCTTGTTGGCGGTGTGGTTGGCCAGGAAGAAGGCGGTGACGGGGCCGCCGTCCTCCTCCCGCTCCGGGATGCCGAATTTGCGGTGGATGTCCTGGTCCGCCGGGGTCGGGGCGCCCCAGTCGTTTGGGCGATCGACGCCGTAGGGAATGACGGCGATGTCGTCCCCCGTGAAGCCGAAGCCGCGGACGATGGGCAGATCGACGGGCGAGATCGCGCAGATCGCCGCGGCGTTGCGGACCACGTAGCGGACCGGGCGGTCGATCAGCAGGTCCCAGGCCAGCCGCCGCGCCGCGTCCATGCGCCGGAAGGCCGCCGGGTTGCCGATCTCCACGAAGCCGTGGGTGGACACCACATAGGGCACGCCCTTCGCCACGCAGGCGCGGGCCACCCGCATCATCTCCAGCGCCGGAATCGGGTTGTGGATGTGCACCAGATCGTAGGAGCCGTGGCGGATCAGCGCCGGGATGCTCGACTGGTAGAACAAGGTCTTCGCGCGGTTGGGCAGAATGGAATCGAGTCCGACGAAGGGGCTGGAGGTCCTCACCGCGATCCGTTCACCCGGCTTGGTGAGGTCCATCGGCACCCGGCTCGCCATGCCCATGTTCGCGATGTCGATGCGGTCGTGCGCCTGCAGCGCGACGCTCAGCTTCTCCGCCGCCTTGCTGGCGCCGCTGACCGCCAGATGCGGCGGCACGACGATCGCCGACAGGATCTTCAGGCTCATCGCAGGAATCCTCGACTGTCATGGAAGCGCAGACCGCATCGGTCGCGGTTCACGGCGCTGTCCCCAGGTCGTTCAGGAAAATCCGCCGATGCAAGGCCGTTTCATTTTAAAAACGGCACAGAGGAAGGCAGCATCGGGTGGAGTTTCATTTTTAATAACGGCGCTTCTCTTTGGCAACCACCAAACAACCATCACCGTCTAACCAAATCGAAGCTCTCCTTTCGGACGGCGCGCCTGGCCGCTGCGGACCAGCGGCATCTGCACCGCCTGGCAAGCCAGCAGGAACAGGAAAGCCGGATTCAGCATGACGTAGCGCCGCCACAGCCGCCGCGGTTCGGTGGACAGCCGGAACAGCCATTCCAGGCCGGAATTCTGCATCCACATCGGCGCCTGCGGTTGTTTCCCGGCGATGAAGTCGAAGGCGGCCCCGACCGCGATCAGCGGCATCGACAGCGCCGCCTTGTGCTCGTAGACCCAGGTCTCCTGGCGCGGGCAGCCCAGCCCGACGAAGACGATCCGCGCGCCGGACTCGATGATCTCGCGGTCCACCGCCGCGCGTTCCTCGGCGCTCAGGGTGCGGAAGGCGGACGGACGGGCGCCGGCGATGATCAGGCCGGGGAAGCGCTCCGTCAGCGCCGTGGTCAGCGTGTCGAGCAGCCCCGCCGTAGCACCGTAGAGGTAGATGGGAAGCCCCTTCGCCGCCGCCGCCGCGCAGGTGCGCAGCATCAGGTTCGGGCCATAGACGCGGTCCGGCAGGGCGGCGCCGTGCAGCCGGTTCAGCGCCCAGCGCACCGGCTGGCCGTCCGGCGTCACGAGGTCGATGGCGTTCAGGCGGTAACGGTGCTCGGGGTCCAGCGCCCCGGTCATCACCCCATGAACGGCGAGCGCGCTGACCGCGAAGGGCTTTTGCTGCTCCGCCGCGTCGATGATGGCGCGCACGCCGGCCTCGTAATCGACGGCGTTGACGTAGACGCCGAGCACTTCCTTTTTCCCATGGTCGATCATGCCACGGCCTCCACGCGCCAGCGGCGCCGATTGCTGTCGTGAATGTCGGTGAGGATGTTGCGCACGTCGTGCCGGATGTCCCAGGACGGGTAATGGGAGCGGAACCGGTCGAGCGAGCTGACCCACCAGATGTGGTCGCCGATGCGGTTGGCCTCCTTGAAGGCCAGGTCCATCGGGCGCCCGGTGATCTCCTCGCACAGCGCCACCGCCTCCAGGATGGAGCAGTTGCTCGCCCGTCCGCCGCCGATGTTGTAGACCTCGGCGCTGCGCGGCGCGTCGTAGAATGCCTGGAAGGCGGCGATCAGGTCGTTGCTGTGGATGTTGTCGCGGACCTGCTTGCCCTTGTAGCCGATCACGTCGTAGCGGGTGCCGGTGACGGCGCAGCGCATCAGATAGGCCAGGAAGCCGTGAAGCTGCGTCGGCGAATGGTTCGGCCCGGTCAGGCAGCCGCCGCGGAAGCACACCGTCTTCATGCCGAAATAGCGGCCGTACTCCTGGACCAGCACGTCGGCGGCCACCTTGGAGGCGCCGAACAGGCTGTGCAGGGTGGCGTCGATCGACATGTCCTCGGCGATGCCGCCGGCGTAGCGGTGGGACGGGTCGATCTCGTAGCGCGTCTCGGTCTCGACCAGCGGCAGGCGGTTCGGCGTGTCACCGTAAACCTTGTTGGTCGAGGTGAAGATGAACACCGCGTCCGGGCAGTGCCGCCGCGCCGCCTCCAGCAGGTTCAGCGTGCCGTTGGCGTTCACCGAAAAATCCATCTGCGGGTCGCGCGCCGCCCAATCGTGCGAGGGCTGGGCCGCCGTGTGGATGATCAGGGAGATGGCCGAGCCGTGCCGCTCGAACAGCGCGTCGATGGCCGCGGCGTCGCGGATGTCGATGGCGTGGTGGCGGTAGCGCTGGCGCAGCGTCTGTTCCAGGGTCTGGCGCTGCCACGCGGTCGAGGCCTCGTCGCCGAAGAAGGTGCGCCGCATGTCGTTGTCGATGCCGACGACGTCCATTCCCAGCGCACCGAAATGCAGGCAACTCTCCGACCCGATCAATCCGCAGGAACCGGTGACAAGGGCGACGGACATGACGTCTAACTCCTTCACTGTTGTTCGTTGCTCTTTCGGTGTTTTCGCCGGTCAATAGGCGTTGCGGTCCCAGAAAAGGAGGAGGGCGGTGCGCACCATGATCTCGGCGTCCAGCCCCAGGGACCAGTTGTCGACGTAATAGAGGTCGTGCTCGACGCGGCGGGCGGCGGTGTGGAGGTTGTCGATCTCGCCGCGCAGCCCGTTCACCTGCGCCCAGCCGGTGATTCCGGGACGGACGCGGTGGCGGCAGGCGTAGTTCTCCACCGCCTCGTGGTACAGCACGTCCCCGGCCTTCATGGCGACGGGATGGGGCCGAGGCCCGACGATGGACATGTCGCCGCGCAGGACGTTGAAGAGCTGCGGAAGCTCGTCGATGCTCGTGCGGCGCAGAAAGCGCCCGACGCGCGTCACCCGCGGATCGTTGCGCACGGTCCGCTGCGCGCCCGACTGGTCGCCGCGGTCGGTGTGCATCGTGCGGAACTTCCAGATTTCGAATTCCTCGTTGTTGAAGCCGAAGCGCTTCTGGCGGAACAGCACCGGGCCGGGGCTTTCCAGCTTGATGGCCGCCGCAGCCAGCAGCAGAAGCGGCGCGAGCGCGGCCAGCGCCGCGCCGCCGATCAGCAGGTCCTCCGACCGCTTCAGCACGCCACGCCAGCCGGCCAGCGGGTGATGGATGACGCCCAGCAGCGGAATGCCCGCCGTCGCATCGACCGACAGGCCCGCGGTGCGGGCGATCAGCCGATGCGGCAGCAGGCGGACGTCCACCGCGAGGACGCGCAGCCGCTCCAGGATATCGGTGATCTCGGCCTCGGCGCTCCAGGGCAGGGCCACCACCACGAGGTCGATGCGGTTCTTGCGCACCTGTTCGACCAGCCCGGTCACGCCTCCCAGCACCGGCACCCCGGCCAACCGGGCGGTGGCCAGGGGCGGAGCGTTCACGGATGACGGTCGGTCCGCCGCGGTGGACACCGCGCCGACCACTTGGTAAGCCGCCCCTTCCGTGCGCTGGAGGCGGTCCAGCCATTCGAGAGCCAGATCGTTGGTGCCGACCAGCAGGGTCCGCTGCCGCAAACCGCCGGCCAGATTCCAGTCGCGCGCCAGCCGGAGGAACAGGCTGCGCAGCGCGGTCAGCCCGAACAGACCGAGCCCGTACCACAGCCACAGCGTCCCCGCCGCCGCCGTGTCCAGCCGCCGCAGGTCCCCCGTCACGCCGAGCATGAGGACGAGCACCAGGAAGGCCGCCGTCCAGGCCCCGAACAGCGGCCCGGCGTGCGAACCGATGGTCCGCCGCATCGCCTTGGGACGCAGGTTGCGGTAACAGCCCGCGCTGTAGAAACACATCAGCGACAGCACGGCCAGCGGGCCGACCGCGGCGTTGAAAACGCCCGCGAAAGCATGAACGGCGTCTGTGAACAGGGCCGGGTCGGCGGGAGCGGCCCGCAGCAAACGGGCGGCGATGCCCTCCGCCGCCAGCCCCGTCCCGACGACCACAAGCGCGTCCGCGGCCACCAGCCCGCACAGCAGGGCGGGGGCGGAGGCCGCCGCGGCGACCGGCGAGACGGAGTCCGGGCGCGGGCCTTGAAAGGCCATCCCCACGCGCGCGCCGTAGTCCGGCTTTGCCGAGCTGTCTCGTGAAGGGAGTTCGAACATCCGCCGTTCCCTGTTGGCCCATTCCCTGCCGCCGCACCCCAGCGATGCGGCGGCGCTGCCGGCTGCGTCGCCGCGCTCAGAAATAGGTCTTGGCGAAATAGGCGATGGTGCGCTCCAGCCCCTCTTCGAGCGGCACGTGCGGCATCCATTTCAGGTAGGCGTGGGCCTTGGTGATGTCCGGCTTGCGCTGCCGCGGATCATCCTGGGGCAACGGGTGCCGCTCGACCCGGGAGCGCGATCCGGTCATCCGGATGACGGTCTCCGCCAGTTCCAGAATGGTGAACTCGCCGGGGTTGCCCAGGTTGATCGGGCCGGTCACCGTCCCGTCCGTCTCCATCAGCCGGTGCAGCCCCTCGACCAGATCGTCGACGTAGCAGAAAGACCGCGTCTGCGACCCGTCGCCGTAGATCGTGATCGGATCGCCCTTGAGCGCCTGGACGATGAAGTTCGACACCACGCGCCCGTCGTTCGGATTCATGCGCGGCCCGTAGGTGTTGAAGATGCGCGCGACCTTGATCGGGACCTTGTGCTGCCGGTTGTAGTCGAAGAACAGCGTCTCGGCGCAGCGCTTGCCCTCGTCGTAGCAGGCGCGCGGACCGATGGGATTCACGTTGCCCCAATAGTCCTCACGCTGCGGGTGGACGAAGGGATCGCCGTACACCTCGCTGGTCGAGGCCTGGAGGATCGTCGCCTTCACCCGCTTGGCCAGCCCCAGCATGTTGATGGCGCCGTGCACCGACGTCTTGGTCGTCTGCACCGGATCGAACTGGTAATGCACCGGCGAGGCCGGGCAGGCGAGGTTGTAGATCTCGTCCACCTCGACGTAGAGGGGGAAGGTGATGTCGTGGCGCACCGCCTCGAACTTCGGGTTGTCCAGCAGATGCGCAATGTTCGAACGCGCGCCCGTGAAATAGTTGTCGACGCACAGGACCTCTTTCCCGGCGGCCAGAAGACGCTCGCACAGGTGGGATCCGATGAACCCGGCGCCACCTGTCACAAGAACGCGCTCAGTCGTGGACGTCATTGAGCCTCTCCATGGAGTTTGACCGGGGGATTCGACCGGGATGCGGTAAATCGCGGAGACATCGCGCCAAACCGCTTCCGTGATTATTTTAAAATTCGCCGACGATCCACAGCACATCGCCATGCGATACAGACCATAGCTCGGCCCTTTACGCGGGAATGCATGGTCATGTCTGGAATTGTGCGTCGTTTCGAAGCCTGAACCGGCCCCGCTGCACCCGGCAAACTGTGACCGGCGCGGAGTTGACCGTCAAACACGCGGACGGGGTATCGGATATGATTATTTATGACGGTCGCTGGCGTAAGCACAGAGACGGATGGGCCTTCTTTTTTTCAATTGTTGCGCGGCGCCATTCACGGTACTCGAAGTCTGTCCGGCAACGGTTTCAGCAGCGGAACATCACTGTCCATTTGGCGCGTCCATTCGGCCCCGGTCATTAAAAGACACCCGAATTCTCGGTTATCTCCAAGGAAAACAAGAAGGCCGCAACGCGTCCTTCTGCAGCCACCCGCCACGCCGATCCCGGGACGGACCGCCAGCCAGCAAGACGAAAGGGGCGACGACGTGAATTCTTCGATCGGCAAAGGCGGAACGCTTCCAGGCCACGAAGCGCACACCAGCGTCCTTCCGGACAGTCTTCTGCAATCGGCCGCCGGGGACTCCTCCGACGTCCGCGGCCGCCAGGAGGCGACCGTCTTCGCCACGCTGGCCGTGCTGTGGCGGCGCAAGCTGCTGCTGCTCGCCGTCATTCTGCTGGGGACGGCGACCATCACTTACGTCATGCAGTCGCTGAAGCCGATGTACCGCGCCACCGCGATGGTGCAGCTCGATTCCCGGCGGGTCGAACTGGCGGAGTTCAAGTCGGTGGTGTCCAACCTGACGCCCGAGGCGCCGGCGGTGCGCAGCGAGGTCTCCATCGTCGGTTCGCGCGCCCTGGCGGAACGGGTGGTGGAAAAGCTGGGCCTGCTCACCGACCCCGAATTCAACCCGACGCTCAAGGCGCCGGACGGCGCGGACGATCACTGGCTGAAACGAGTTACCAAGGCCGGTGTCGGCGCGCTGCCGCCGGAAGGCAACGACGTGCTGCGCCGGGTCGTGCAGCAGGCGACCGCCCTGTTCCGCGCCGATGAAAGCCCCATCGCCCGCGACCCGGATCAGGCCCGCCTGCTGACCATCGACACGCTGCTGCGCCGGATCGAGGCGCGCAACGACGACCGCTCCTTCACCATCATCATCGAGGCGTCGTCGGTCGATCCCGCCAAGGCCGCCGCCATCGCCAACGCGTTCGGCCAAGCCTATCTGGACTACCGGACGGAAATGAACCGCGGCATGACCGAGCGGGTCAACCAGTGGCTCGGCGGGCGGCTCATCGAAGCGCGCGAGGCGGTGCGCGGCGCCGAGGAGGCCATCCGCAGCTTCCGCAAGGAGAACAGCCTGCTGGAACTGCCGCCCGACGGGCGCAACATGGTCCAGCAGCAGATGAACGAAATCGCCACCCAGCTGACCGCTGCGCAGGCGCAGAAGGCGGCGGCCGAGGCGCGCGTGCGCCAGGCCCGCGACCAGACCGCCGCCAACAACGCCGCGGCGATCCCGGAGGTGCTGGCCTCCCCGCTGATCCAGAAGCTGCGCGAGGCGGAGGCGATGCTGGAGCGCCGGCTGGCCGAACTCCAGCAGGTCTATGGCGACAAGCACCAGGACATCGTGAATCTCCGCCGCGGCATCGGCGAGCTGAAGGCGCGCATCCGCGACGAGGTGGGCAAGATCCAGAAGGGACTGGACGCCGATCTGGAGGTCGCGCGCATCCGCGAGGCCACCTTGTTGAAGAGCATCGCCGACCTGCAGGAGCAGCAGAAAGGCATCGAGGCGACCGGCATCCAGCTCCGCGACCTGGAACGCTCCGCCGACGCGCACCGCACGCTCTATCGCAGCCTCGCCGAACGCTACGAGCAGACGATGGCGCTGAAGAACTCCGGCGCGTTGGACGCGCATCTCAGCGCTCCGGCCCTGCCGCCGATCCGCCCGGCCTTCCCGCAGCTGCGCATGTCGCTGGGCGTCGGGCTGGTCGGTTCCACGGCGCTGGCGGTGGCGCTGGTGCTGCTGCTGGAGCGGCTCAGCTCCGGCCTGCGCACGCCGACCCAGGTGGAGCGGGCGACCGGCGTGCCCTGTCTCGGCATGGTCCCGTCGCTTCCCCGCAACGAGGCGGCCTGGAACCTGCCCCTCCACCCCGACAGCCGCCGCGCCCGCGAGATCGGCGCCTTCCGCGAAGCGATCCAGACGGTGCGCACCATGGCCTGCATGCCGCGCAAGCGGGGAACGCCGCCCAAGGTGCTGCTCGTCACCTCCTCCATCCCCAAGGAAGGAAAGTCGGTGCTGGCGGCCAATCTGGCGCGGTCGCTGTCCGGGCTTGGGCTGAACACGCTGCTGATCGACGCGGACTTCCGCCGCCCCTCCATCGCGACGCTGCTGGGCTACCAGCCGCGGGGCAGCGTCGCCGACCTGCTGGACGGTCGCGTCGGCATCGACGACCTGATCCACCAGGAGTCCGCCAACCTCAGCGTTCTGGGAAACACCATCGGCACCCCCGACGCGCACGACCGCATCAGCTCCCAGGCGATGAGCGACCTGATCGCATGGGCGCGCCACAATTACGATGTGGTGGTGATCGACTCAGCCCCGGTGATGCTGTTCTCCGACGCGCTGGCCCTGTCCTTCCTGGCCGACAGCGTGATCTACGTCGTCCGCTGGCAGCACACCCCGCTGGACACCGTGATGGCCGGTTTCAACAAGCTGAAGTCGGTCGACAGCGCGGTCGGCGGCGTCGTGCTGTCGCGGGTCGTCGCGTCCAAGCACGTCAAGTACGGCCACAAGGACGACGCCTACTACTACGCCCTGCACGCGCCCGCGCGGCATTGACGGCGCCGACGGACGGCGCCCACGCGAAGGCAATCCCAAAAGTGAGGATTCCATGACCAACGCCGAGTTCCCGCGGCTTGCCATCATCGGCTGCGGCAGCATCGTGAGCCATCACCTGTTGCCGGCGCTGCTCCGCCTGGGCTGGCGGCCGAGCGTGCTCGTCGATCCCTCGCCGGAGCGGCTGGAGGCGGTGCAGACCATGCTCGGCCGCAACCGCGCCCCCATCGCCGTGGCCGACTGGCGGGAGGCGGCGGACCGGTTCGACGCGGCGCTGGTGGCGGCCCCGCCGATGCTCCACGCGCCGGTCGGCCACAGCCTGCTGGAGGCCGGGAAGCACGTCTTCATGGAAAAGCCGCTGGCCGTCACGCTGGCCGACGCCGAACGCATGGTGCGGACGGCGGAGGAGCGTCGATTGGCGCTCGCGGTCGGGCTGATGCGCCGCTACGTCAACGGCGTCCGCTGGCTGAAGGCGCTGGTGGACTCCGGCCAGCTCGGCCGCATCCTGCGCTTCGAGGCGCGGGAAGGCTTCGTCTACAACTGGGGCATCAGTTCGCCGGCCATGCTGCGCCGCGACGGGGCCGGCGGCGGCGTCCTGCTCGACACCGGGTCGCACACGCTGGATTTGCTGCTGTGGTGGTTCGGGGAGGCGGCGGAGGTCGACTACAGCGACGACAGCCACGGCGGGCTGGAGTCCGATTGCCGGCTGTCCCTGACCATGGCGTCCGGCGCCACCGGAACGCTGGAGCTGAGCCGCACCCGCGCCCTGCGCAACACCATCCGCGTCTACGGCACCAAGGGCAGCGTCGAGGTCCATCTCTACGAGAACCAGATCGCCTCGGACGTGCCGCAGATCCTCGACTTCGTCCATGACGGCTTCTCGGCCAACCACATCCCGCCGCAGATCTTCGGCGACCTGTTCCAGGCGGAGCTGAAGGATTTCGCCGACGCCATCCGCGAAAGGCGCCCGGCCACCGTCGGCGGGCGCGACGCCCTGCCCTCCACCGCGTTGATCGAGCGCTGCTACGCCAGCCGCAAGCCGCTGGCCCTGCCCTGGGTCGACGGTCCGGCGCCCGCCGCCGCTCCCCGCACAGACGGTCCCACCGTGGTGGTGACCGGCGCCGCCGGATTCATCGGCGGGCGGCTGGTCGAGCGGCTGTGCCTGGAGCATGGCGCCAAGGTCCGCTGCATCGTCCGCGACATCGCGCAGGCGGTGCGTCTGGCCCGTTTCCCGGTGGAGATCATCCGCGCCGACCTGCTGGATCGCGAGGCCATCGGCAAGGCGGTGGCCGGCGCCGACTGGGTCTTCCACTGCGCCTACGACGTGCGGTCGCGCCGCCAGAACATCGACGGGATGACCGCACTGATCGACGCCAGCCTCGCCAACGGGGTGGAGAGCTTCGTCCATCTCAGCACCTTCTCGGTCTACGAGCCGCTGCCCGACGGCCCGCTGTCGGAGGAGACGCGCGACGGTGACCGGGCCTGGAGCTACGTCCAGAACAAGCTCGACCTGGAGGCGATGGTGCTCGACGCGGCGCGCAAGCGCGGCCTGCCGGGGGTGGTGCTCCAGCCCTCCATCGTCTACGGCCCCTTCTGCAAGCCCTGGACGAACGCCCCCGCCGAGATGCTGCTGAGCGGCACGGTGGTGCTGCCGCAGGAGAGCGGGCTGTGCAACGCCGTCTACATCGACGATCTGGTGGACGCGATGATCGCGGCGACGCGCAGCCCGCAGGCCATCGGGGAGCGCTTCGTGATCTCCGGCCCCGACGCCCCGCCCTGGGCCGCCGTCTTCGGGCGCTTCCAGGAGGCGCTGGGCGTGGACAGCCTGCGCTTCCAGCCGGCCGAGACCATCCGCAAGGAGATGAAGAGCCTGCGGCGCGACATCGCCATGGTGCTTCAGGACCCGAAGAAGATCATCCAGATCATCGTGCGCTGGCGTCCGGCCCGCAGGCTTCTCCAGGGCGGGTTCGACAGCCTGCCGCCGCGGCTGCGCCATCTCGTGATGGTGCATTACTTCCTGAAGAAGAAGGCGAGCCGCAACCAGCTCTGGCTGCCCGACGCGCAGAAGCTGGCGCTCTATCAGGCCAAGGCGCTCATCGACCTGACCAAGGCGCGCCGCCTGCTCGGCTACGAGCCGCGCTTCACCTTCGAGGACGGCATGGCGCTGACCGCGGACTATCTGCGCTGGGCCTACCGCGACGTGCCGCGCACCGCTCCCGTTGCCGCGCGGCCCGTCAACGATGACCGGCAACCTGCTTCCCTCCCCACCGAGACGACGCGGGTCGGCAGCGCATGACGATGATCCCGGCGTCACTCGTCCGCAGCTTCTGGACCCTCGCCGACCAGGGCGTGGTCAGCCTGGGCATGTTCGCCATCAACATCCAGCTCGCCCGGACCTTTTCGTCGGAGGAATATGGGACCTTCGTCTTCTTCCTCTCGGTGCTGCTGGCGCTCCAGGTCGTCAATGTCAGCCTGATCCAGTACCCGCTGTCGGTGGAAGGCGCGGTGCTGGACCCCGCCGAACGCCGGTCCCTGGCGGGCCGCGCCGTCCTGATGACCACCGGTTCGATCCTGCCGCTGTCCGGCATCCTGGCGCTGGTCGGGTACGGGCTTGGCATGCCGGAACTGGTCGGCCCCGCCGTGCTCTACTTCATCGTCTGGCAGGTGCAGGAGATCGGGCGGCGCGGGCTGATGTCCGGGCTGAAGCATGACAAGGCCCTGTGGGGCGACAGCGTCACCTATCTGGGCCAGATCGCCGTTCTGAACCTGATGGCGCTGGGCGGCCATCTGACGCTGGAGCGGGTGTTCATCGCCATGACCGGTCCGGCGCTGGCCGGAGCGGTCGTCCATTTCGCGATCCTGCGCCCCCGCTTCGGCGGCCTGTCGGACCTGCCGGCGATCGTCCGCCGCTTCTGGTCGATCGGGCATTGGGCGCTCGCCAACAACCTGTTCCTGATGCTGCGGGTGCAGAGCCTCGTCTGGCTGATGGCGGCGATGGACGGCATGGCGTCGACCGCGGCGTTCCAGGCGGTGGTCAATCTGGTGAACATCGCCAACCCGATCATCATCGGCATGGGCAACCTCGTCCCCCAGATCGCCGCACGCGGGCGCAGCACCCTGTCCACAGGAGCCGGCGGCCTCCATCCGGACGAGCAGGCGTGGCTGGCGATCCGCGGTTACGTCGTCATCGGGGCGGCGCCGCTGCTGGTCTATTACAGCCTCGGCCTGCTGATCCCGCACCAGATGCTGAACGTCGTCTACGGCGCCATGTCGCCCTACGCCGACCAGGACTGGCCGCTGCGCCTGCTCTCCATCGGGGCGCTGGCCGGCTATCTGGCGGAGATGGTCTGCTCCTACTTCTACGGCGTGCAGCGCAGCCAGTTCGCGCTGGTGGTGAACGTCACCGGGACGCTGGCGGTGTTCGCCGTGGTCGGCCCGCTGGCGGCGATGTACGGCGTCGCCGGGGTGTGCATGGCCCTGCTGTTCTCCAGCCTGCTGCGCGTCGGCGCCGCCCACTACTACCTCTCCAAGACGAGGACCGCCCATGTCGCCCGCTGACGGCAGCGCCGCATTCCCCGTCGAGGAGTCCCGGCTGCGCCCGCTCGACCTCCGGCACGTCGTGATCCAGCCGGCCATCGCCCACCCCTCCGCGGCGAACGGGCTGCACAATGTGGTGCGCAGCCTGATCGCCGAACAGCGCGCCATGGGCGACAACGCGCGGCTGTGCCTGTTCTCCGACGATCCGGACGCCCTGACCGGCATCCCGGCGGACTGCCCGGCGCAGCGCTTCCCCCTCGGCGGGCCGCGGCTGTCCGGGCGGTCGCTGACCATCGCGGACGCGACTCTCGACCGCCTGCTCGACCGCGCCGGGCCGGACACGGTGGTGCACATCCATGGCGCGGTGAAGCCGCTGTTCGCGGCGCTCGCCCGCGGGCTGCACCGGCGTGGCGTCGCCTATGGCGTGACGCTGCACGGCCAGTGCTCCCATGTCTACGACATCACGGGCCGGGTGCGCCGCCGTCTGCCCGCCGCGTGGCTGCGCCTCTTCGACGGCCCGGCCTTCGCCCGCGCCCGCTTCGTCCACGCCATCACCGAGGAGGAGGCCGCCATCGTCCGCCGGGTGGCCCCCGCCGCCGCCGTGCGCCTGTTGCCCAACACCGCCTGGTCGGCGCGGCGCGGCGGCCTTCCCACCGCCGTTCCACGCGCAGCGCCGGACGGCGACCGGCTGACCTTCGGCTATTGCGCGCGCTACGAGATCGACCACAAGGGCGTGGACCTGCTGATCGACGGCTTCGCCGCCTACCGCCGCGCCGGCGGGCGCGGAGTGCTGGAACTGGCCGGGTCCGGCCCCGCCCGCGCCGAGCTGGAACGGCGGGCGAACGCCCACGGCCTCGGCACCCTCATCCGCATCCACGGCCCGGTCTTCGGGGCGGAGAAGGCGGCGATGATGGCGGGCTGGCACTATTTCACGCTGACCTCGCGCTACGACGTGATGCCGACCGGCTGCCTGGAGGCCGCCCTGTCCGGCCTGCCGCTGATCGTGACGCGGGAGACCGGCCTCGTCCCCTATGTGGAGGGCCACGGCGCCGGCTTCGGCGTGTCGGCCCTGACGGCGGAAGCGGTGGCCGACGCGCTGACGCGCGCCGAGCGGACCGGGCCCGGCGCCTGGCAGAGCATGGCGGCCAACGCCCACCGCATGGTGGTGGCGATCGGTGACTGGGGTCGGATCGCCGCCCGGCTGCGCGCCGCCGCCTACGGACGCTCGTCATGAGCGCCGTCCTCGCCACGCCGAAGCGCAGCCGGACCCGCGCCGCGGACCACTACCTGACCTTCCTGATGGTCGTCCTGCTGGGCTATTCCCTGGCCGGGCGCGGCTTCGCCTACATCGGGGCGCCGCCGCTGTTCATCGGCGAGGTGCTGCTGCTCTCCGGCCTGCTCGTCATGCTGCGCACCGGCGGAGTCTTTGCCACGGTCTCCAGCCTGCCGGGAACGCTGCTGGCGATCCTGATCGTCTGGGTGCTGGCGCGCACGCTGCCCTACTTCGGCACCTACAGCTTCGACGCGCTGCGCGACAGCGTGATCGTGATGTACGGTCTGCTCGCCTTCGTCGTCATCGCCCTGCTGTACGACGAGCCGGAACGGCTGCGCCGCCTCGTGTTGGCCTATGGCGGCTTTGCGGTGTTCTTCGTCACGGTCATGCCGGTCGTCTACCCGCTGTTCCAGCTTCTGAACGCGCAGATTCCCACTTGGCCGCGCTACGGAGTCCCCTTCATCAGCCTGCGCCCCGGCGAGGTCGGCGTTCATTTCGCGGGCGTCGCCCTGTTCGTGCTGCTGGGCTTCCGCCGCCTGAATCCGCTGCAACTGGCGATGCTGGTGTTCGGCATGGCGCTGGTCGCCGCGCACAGCCGCGGCGGCATGCTCGCCATCGTCGTGCCGCTGGCCATCGCGCTGGCCCTGGTGCCGCGCAGCCGGCAACTCGCCCCGCTGTTGGGCATCGCCGCGGTCACCGTCATCGTGGCGCTGGTGCTGAACCTGGAGATCGAGGTCTCGTCGCGGAAGCTGTCGGTCGACCAGCTCGTCACCAACGTGATGAGCATCATGGGGACCACCGACACCGCCACGCTCGACGGCACCAAGCAATGGCGCATCATGTGGTGGGACAAGATCATCGGCTACACCGTGCAGGGCGACCATTTCTGGGACGGCAAGGGCTTCGGCATCAATCTGGCCGACGACGACGGCTTCCAGGTGGTCGATGCCGAGGACGGGCAGGTGCTGCGCAGCCCGCACAACGCCCACATGACGATCCTCGCCCGCGCCGGGGTGCCCGGCTTCGTCCTGTGGGCGGCGCTGCTGGGAAGTTGGTCGGTCTTCATGATGCGCGCCTTCCTGCTGGCCCGCCGCAACGGCGACCGCGCCTGGGCGCGGCTGTTCGTCTTCCTCTTCTGCTACTGGCTGTCCATCGTCATCAACGCCTCCTTCGACGTGACGCTGGAGGGGCCGATGCTGGGCATCTGGTTCTGGGTCCTGTTCGGCGTCGGCATCGCCGCCGGCCTGATCTACCGCCACGAACTCGAAAACCGGTCCCCGCTGCCGCATTCATGAGGGAGGATGAACGATGAGCGAACCGTTCGCCGGCGAATCCGCCAATGCCGGAAAGTCGATTCTTCTGGTGGCCTTCGCCTTCGAGCCGGACAGCGGGTCGGAATCCGCCAACGGCTGGAACTGGGGCGAGGGGCTGAAGCGGTCGGGCTGTCGCGTGAAAGTGGTGACGCAGGGGCGCCTGCGCCCGAAGATCCTGGGCAAGATCGCACGCGGCGAAACCGCCTTCGAACCGGACGACTTCGTGTTCATCGACCGCCCCGACACCATGGCGCACCACGACAGCAAGACGCGGTTCCAGCTCTCCTACATCGCGTGGCAATGGCGCTGCCGGGCGGTGGTGAAGGAGCTGGTGCGCCGGCAGCCCTTCGACATCATCCACAACGTGACCATCGGCGGCATCCGCTTCCCCGCCTTCTGCGGCGGGCTGGCGCCCCTGTCGGTGATCGGCCCGGTCGGCGGCGGCGAGCGGGCGCCCTGGCCGCTGATCCGCCCGCTGGGCTGGAAGGCCATCGCGACGGAGCTGGTCCGCAACACCGCCATCGCCATGACGCGCATCGACCCCTTCCTGCGCCTGACCTACCGCCGCTACAACATGATCTACGTGAAGACCCATGAGAGCCGGCACGTCCTTCCCGCCGGGGACCGCCACAAGGCCCGCCAGCATTTCGGCTGCTCCCTCCTGCCCGACCGCTTCGCGCCCCCGAAGGCGGAGATGAAAGCGGAGACCGGCGGCGATTCCGGGGCGCCGCTGAAACTGCTGTTCTCCGGCCGCTTCCTTTACTGGAAGGGCGGCTACTACGCGCTGACGGCATTGGCCAGGGCGCTGGAGAAAGGCGCGCGGGCACGGCTCCAGATGATCGGCAGCGGGCCGCAGTCGGAGGAGTGGAAGAACCTCGCCGACCGGCTGGGCATCGCCGAGCATGTCGATTTCATCGAGTGGCTGTCGCAGCCCGACTATCTGGCCACGCTGCGCAGCGCCGACGCGCTGTTGTTCCCCAGCCTGCACGACTCCGCCGCCAACGTCATCATGGAGGCGCTCGCCAACGCGCAGCCGGTGATCTGCCTCGATCTCGGCGGTTCGGGGATCATGATCGATTCCTCCTGCGGCTTCGCCGTTCCCTGCCGCGGGCGCGCGGCGGCGGAGGTGATCGACGGTCTGGCCGACGCCATCGTGACCCTGGACCAGGACCGCCCCCGCCTGCGCGCCATGAGTCGCGCCGCCCACGCGCGCGCCCAGGATTTCGCGAGCTGCCGGATCACGCCGGACCTCTACACGCCGGCACCGGCGTAAGAAAAGGGCGGGCGCGCGCAGCACCCGCCCTCTCTTCCTACCTCAGCCGAAGCCGCGTTACGCCGCGTGGCTCAGCAGCGACGGGTCAACGTGGTCGAACAGCGGATCATAGCCGGCATCGACCGGCATGGCCCCGTACACGCTGTTCGCCACCGCCACCGCGTCGGCCACAGCCGCAGGGGCGGCGGCCGCCTGCTGGGCCGCGACATGGCTCCACACGCTGTCCGTCCCGGCGTCGACCGCCAGGGGCGTGGCCTCGCCGACCGGGGTGGCCGAGGGGAAGAAGCCCTTGTCGGCGTCCACCACCAGCGTGCCGTTCCACCACAGGCCGGCTTGGCCCTTGACCACGTCCTTGCCGTCCAAGGCACCCTTGTCGTAGGTGACGATGCCGTCGGTGGGCGCGACCGCCTTGCCGTTGATCGTGACCTTGTTGACGATCAGCGAGCGGTCCTGGCCGTTCACCACCGCGTCGTTGTCGTACTGGATCTGCACCTTGTGCGCCTGATCGGCGCTCAGGCTGGTGGTGAAGCTGTAGTCCTTGGCCGAGGTGCCGGCCACGCCCTCCCCGACCTTCTGGCCGTCGACCAGCAGGTTGAAGTGGGCGTTCACCCCGCCGGCCGCGGCGCCGGAGGCGTTGACGGTGATCGTCGTGCTGCTGGGACCGCTCTGCGGCAGCGTGCCGCCCGCAGGGAACTCCTTGGCCGGGGCGTCGACCACCAGCGTGCCGCCCCACCACATCGACGATTGGCCCTTGACCACGTCCTTGCCGTCCAGCGCCCCCTTGTCGTAGGTGACGATCCCGTCGGTCGGGTTGTGGGCGGTGCCGTTGATGGTGATCTTGTTGACGAACAGGTTGCGGTCCTGGCCGTTCACGAAGCCGTCGTTGTCGTACTGGATCTGAACCTTGTGCGGCTGTCCGGCGGTCAGCGTGGTGGAGAAGCTGTAGTCCTTCGCCGCCGTGCCGACCGTGGCGTCGCCGATGGCCTTGCCGTCCACCAGCACCTTGAAATGCGCGTTCACCCCGCCCGCGGCGGCGCCGGAGGCGTTGACCTTGATCGTCGTGACGCTGGCCGTCGGCGTCGTCGGGACGGTCGGTGTGGTCGTCGTCGTGTCCACCGCGAAGCCGGCGGAGGCGCCCGCCTTGCCCGCGTTGCCGGCGAGATCGGTGTAGCTGCCCACCTTCACCGCCACGTTGGCGTCGGTGATCTTCGTGTTGGTCGAGGGCGTGAAGACGGCGGTGTAGGTGGAGGCGTCCACCGTCTTGAAGCCGCTCAGCGTGCCGCCCTTCACCGTGGCGTCGGCCAGCGCGAAGCCCTTCACCGCCTCGCTGAAGGCGAAGGTGACGAGCGGCGCCTCACCCTTGGTCACGCTGGTGTCGGCGATGGTCACCTTGACCGAGGGGGGCGTGGTGTCCGTCGGAGTGGGGGCCGGCGGATTGGTCGGGGCGGTCGGGGTGACCGTCGTCCAGCCGGCGGTCGAGGGGTAGGCCTGCGACAGGGTCGAATGCTCGTCCTGCGTGGTCGCGTTCATGTAGGCGGACCAGCTGTCGCCTTCCGGGAAGTCGCCCCAGCGCCAGCGGTCGCCGTCCGGCATGTAGTAGGTGTTGTTGTCCCACACGTTGCCGCCGTTGAGCATGCCGGCTTCGTTGTGGTCGGCCACGCCGCCCGACTGGCCGTTGCCGTCCTTGGAAACGACGATGTTGTCGTGGACCTTGTTGTTGGTCGTGGTCCAGGTCCCGAACTCTCCGGCGCCGCGGTCCTGCTGGATCATCACGATGCCGTTGGCGCCCTTGACCCCGGTGATGTCGATCTTGTTGCCGTAGGCTTCGACGTTCTGCGAGTTCTGGATCTGGATCGACCCGCCCCACAGCCAGCCCTCGGCCTGCGGCTTGGCGCCGTTGCCGACCATCACGTTGTTGCGGATGACGGCGTCGTAGCTGATCTCGTGGGTGATGCCGCCGCCGCTGTTGTTCACAAGGACGTTGTTCTCGTACAGCGTCCCGACATTGTCGATGTCGGTCCACAGGCCGAAGCCGGTGTTGTCGTGGGAATAGTTGCCGCGCACCACCAGATCGGTGGTGTAGGCGAACTTGGTGCCGCCGCCCTCCCAGAACACGTCGATGCCCGACCAGGCGCCGTTGCGCGCGATCTCGTTGCCTTCGACCAGGATCTTGGTCCCGGCGCCGCCCAGCCCCATCTCGCCGTTGTCGTGGACGTAGTTGCCGATGAACTTGCTGCCATCCTGCGCCGTGGCGCCGACCGCGTAGTTCAGCCGCAGCTCGTTGTCCTGGATGGTCCAGTTGACGTCGCCCTGGATGGCGCCTTCCTGCGCCGGCGGGGTGTATTTCTCGATGACGAGGTTCTTGACCGTCACGCCGTCCGCGGTGCCGCCGAAGGCGTGGGCGGTGGTCCCGGCCTCCACCTTGTGCCCCGCCGGGTTGTCGCCCAGATAGATCTTGTCGGCGTTGTAGTCGAAGTAGAAGGTTCCCGCCTTCAGCTTCGACAGGGCGTCAACGGGGGTCAGCGGCTTGTCGTCGACATAGACGGTTTCCGGATAGCCGGCGCGCATCGCGCCGGGCGTCGCCTCGTCCGTCGCGCGGCGCTCGCCCTGCTGGGTCTGCCCGCCGACCGCCCAGCGCCCGGCGCTGTCCTGGGTGAATCCGGTCAGCAGCTTCGACCCGTTCAGCACGGCGCCCTCGGCACCGATGAAGGTCTGGTTGTCCTTGGGCGTGATCGATTGGAGACGGTACTCGCCCGGCTGCAACCAGAAGGTTGCGCCAGCGGGAGCGCCATTGACGATGGATTGGATGTTGGCGCCCGGTGCTATGACGATCGCACCAGCGGGGGCCGTCAGCGTCTTCGGTCCGTACAGGTTAGCCATATGTCAATGCTCTCTTAAGATGTTGTCTTCTGGTATGAGTTCTTAGGCGATTTCGCCCTTTGGCATATGCATCTACTACCAATTCGAGGACGGCGGGCGGCGGGGCATTTTTGTGAGATTCCCGGGATCCTTTGCGAAGACTCCAGGAAGTCTCTGTTTTTCAAAAAGGAATCTTCCGCTTATCAAAGAGCGGGGAAGAGAATGGGAATTTTTGCTTGCGGCCTCTTGCTGGCGCGCAAGCGCCGCGCCTCGTCATCCACTGGATGACGGCGCACGCCCCTTAGGGACATCAGAAACGGGACTTCGAAAACGCGGAAGGATCAGTCGCCGCCAAACTGGCGGTCGATCCACTCGCTCACCGCCGCCGGATCGAAACGCAGGTCGAGAGGGATGCCGGCGATGGCGGCGCGGCAATGCTCGATGAAGGCGCGTTCCGCCCGGTTCATCTTGGAGGCAGGGTTCCACAGCAGGTGGATGTCCACCGGCGCCACCCCCTCCTCCGGCGGCAGGGGCCAGAGCAGCCCGTCGCGCACGTCGCGCTCCGCCACATGGCGGGGCAGCGGCCCGATGCCCAGCCCGACGGAGATCATGCGCCGCACCTCGTCCAGATTGACCGAGGCGCCGACGATCCGGCTCTCGATCCCCTCCTGCGCACGGAAGACGGCCAGCGGCGACAGCACGCCGCCGATCTGGTCGGAGGTGAAGGAGACGAACCCCTCGCTGCGCAGATCGCTCAGCGTCAGGCCGGTGCGGCCGAACAGATGGTGCCGCGGCCCGCAATAGAGACGGTAGATCTGGCGGGCGAACAGGGCGTGCTCGACCAGCGGCGGCGGCTCACGCATCAGGCAGAGGCCGAGCGAGCCGGTCTTCTGCTGGATCGCCATGTGGACGTCGGCGCTCGCCATCACGTCCAGCCGGAAGGTGACTTGGGGGTGGGTGGCGTGGAAGCGCTCCAGCAGGGCGTCGAACAGCAGCGACTGGATCCGGCTTGCCAGCAGGATTCGGATGTGGCCGGAAATCTCCTCGCGGATGTCGCGCATCAGGACGGCGAAGCGGGAGATGTTGCCGTAGATCTCCAGCACCTCGGCGTAGATGATCTCGCCCGCCTCGGTCACGCGGAAACGGCCCTGCCCACGCTCGATCAGGCTGCGGCCGATCTGGTCCTCCAGCCGCTTCAGGGCCTGGGACACCGCCGGCTGGGTCAGCCCGAGACGCTGCGCCGCGCGGGTCAGCCCCTGCTCCTGCACGATCACCATGAAGGTGCGCAGCAGGTTCCAGTCGAGCTGGTGGCCGAGCCGTTCCAGGTCGCGCGCCGTCATCGGGGGAAATCCCATCGCCATAAATCCTGCTTATGTCGGCAATGAGGATTATCGATTTGGCGGAGGATGAGAAGCTGAATTGTAATACGCCTGTCGTCAGCGGTCGATCCCCGGCTTCGCCCAACCGGGCAAAATCAGGGTCATAGTCCGAAAGTCGAAATCGCTCCGGATTCTTCCCGGCGATTTGCCGACCCAGACGGACGACTGCGCGGTGGAGTGGTAAGAACGGAGTCGTCATGCCCGCATCCCACGAGGGTGGGCGGAGCATTGCAGCCGTGGACCGGGATGCGATCCTGGGCGCGGTGGCGAAGCTGCGCGAGGACGGAGTGAGCCTGCTGTCCGATCTGGTCCGGAGCCCCAGCCTGCTGGGGCAGGAAGGCCCGGCGCAGGATCTGATGGAACGGATCTTCCGGGGCATGGGCCTGGAGGTGGACCGCTTCGCCATCGACGAGGAGGCGCTGAAGGCCCAGCCCGGCTGGTCCCCCTCGCTGATCTCCTATGAAGGCCGCGAGAACGTCGTCGGCGTCCACAGGCCCCGGCGGGCGACCGGCAAGTCGCTGATCCTGAACGGCCACATCGACGTGGTGCCGACCGGTCCGGAAGAGCTGTGGTCCGCCCCGCCCTTCGAGCCGGTGGTCCGCGACGGCCGCCTCTACGGGCGCGGCGCCGGCGACATGAAGGCCGGCATCGCCGCCTACGTCATGGCCTTCAAGGCGCTGAAGAGCCTGGGCGTCCAGCCCGCCGCACCGGTCTATCTCCAGTCGGTGGTCGAGGAGGAATGCACCGGCAACGGCGCGCTCGCCTGCGTCGCCCGCGGCTACAAGGCCGACGCCGCGGTGATCCCGGAACCCTTCAACCACACGCTCCAGATCGCCCAGGTCGGCGTGATCCGCTGCGAGCTGGAGGTGACGGGCCGCCCCGCCCATGTGCTCGACACCGGCGCCGGGCTGAACGCCATCGAGGCGGCCTTCCGCGTGCTGAAGCACCTGAAGGCGCTGGAATCGGCCTGGAACCACCCCGACGGGCGGCATCCGGCCTACGCGCACCATCACCACCCCTACAACCTGAATGTCGGGCACATCGAGGGCGGCGAATGGGCGTCCTCCGTCCCCACCCGCTGCCGGATGGAGTTGCGCTTCGGCTTTCCGCCGGGCCGGGTCGCCGCCGAGGTCAGCGCCGAGATCGAGCGCGCGGTGGCCGAGGCCTGCCGCGGCGACTCCGACCTCAAGGGGATCGACGCCCGCGTCGTCTTCCGCGGCTTCCAGGCCGAGGGCTGCACGCTGGACCCCGATCACCCGATGCTGGAGGCGCTGGACGCCGCGCACCGGTCGATCTTCGGGACCCCGGCGCCGAAGCTGGCCCAGACCTGCACCACCGACGTCCGCAATTTCGTCCTCTACGGCGACACGCCGGCCACCTGCTACGGCCCGGAGGCGGAGCGCATCCACGGCATCGACGAATCCGTCTCGCTCGACAGCATGGCGAAGGTTACCGCCGTGTTGGCCCTGTTCATGGCCGACTGGTGCGGCCTCGAATCCATCGATCCATAACGGTCGTGTGACGAGAATCAACAATAAGGGGGCTTCAGACATGAGCAATCGTTTGCGTCACTTTCGTCAAACCCTGACCGCCGCGGCGCTGGCCGCCGCCCTGGCGGCGCCGCTGGCGCTGACCGTGCCCGGCGTCGCCGTGGCGCAGGAGCGCGGCGGCACGATGAACATCATCGTCCAGCCGGAACCGCCGATCCTGGTGCTGGGCCTGAACCAGCAGGGTCCGACGCAGACGGTCGCCGGCAAGATCTACCAGGGCCTGCTGACCTTCGGCTTCGATCTGAAGCCGCAGCCGGAACTGGCGGAAAGCTGGGAAGTCTCGCCCGACGGCAAGGTCTACACCTTCAAGCTGGTGAAGAACGCCAAGTGGCACGACGGCAAGCCCTTCACCGCCCACGACGTGGTGTTCTCCACCTCCAAGTTCCTGATGGAGACACACCCGCGCGCCCGCGCCACCTTCTCCAAGTGCGAGAAGATCGAGGCTCTGGACGACCACACCGTCCAGTTCACGCTGAAGGAGCCGTTCGGCCCGTTCCTTCAGGCCTTCGAAGTGTCGTCGGCCCCAATGATGCCCAAGCACATCTATGACGGCACAGACTTCAAGGCCAACCCGGCCAACGCCACCCCGATCGGCACCGGCCCCTTCAAGTTCAAGGAGTGGAACAAGGGCTCCTACATCCACCTCGTCCGCAACGACGAATACTGGAAGGCCGGCAAGCCCTATCTGGACGACATCTATTTCCGCGTGATCCCCGACGCCGCCTCGCGCGCCGTCGCCGTGGAGCAGGGCACCGTCCAGCAGACCCAGTTCAACGACATCGAGACCTTCGACGTCCCGCGCCTGAAGGGCCTGCCCAACGTCGAGATGACGACCAAGGGCTACGAATTCTTCGCGCCGCTGTCCTGGATCGAGATCAACACGCGCAACAAGCCGCTGGACGACAAGCGCTTCCGGCAGGCGATGATGCACGCCATCGACCGCAAGTTCATCCGCGACAAGATCTGGTTCGGCCTCGGCCGTCCGGCGACCGGCCCGGTGAACTCGGTCACCCGCTTCCACGAAGCCAACGTCAAGAAGTACGACTTCGACCCGAAGAAGGCCGAGGCGCTGCTTGAGGAGGCCGGCTACAAGAAGGGCGCCGACGGCACGCGCGCCAAGGTCCGCCTGCTCGTCATGCCCTACGGCGAGACCTGGACCCGCCTCGGCGAGTATGTGAAGCAGGCGATGAAGCGCGTCGGCGTCGACGTGACGCTGGAGACCACCGACGCCGCCGGCTGGGTCAACCGGGTGTCCAACTGGGACTACGACCTGAGCTTCAACTTCGTCTACCAGTACGGCGACCCAGCGCTCGGCGTGACGCGCACCTACGTGTCGGAAAACATCCGCAAGGGCGTGATGTTCTCCAACACCATGGGCTACTCCAACCCTGAGGTGGACCAGCTGTTCGCCCAGGCCGCCCAGACCAACAAGGACGATGAGCGCCAGCAGCTCTACTCCGCCGCCCAGAAGATCCTGGTCGAGGACGTGCCCGTCGCTTGGCTGCTGGAGATGGAGTTCCCGACCTTCGTGGACAAGCGCTTCAAGAACGCCGTCACGACCGCCATCGGCGTGAACGAGAGCTACGACAGCGTCTACATGGTCAAGAAGTAAGAAAAGGGAGCGGTTGCCCCCACCCTTCCCGCGGCTCGCGCCGCGGGCCCCTTCCCTCCCCCGCTTCGCAGGAGAGGGAGGTCAATCCTCTCCCCTGCGAAGCGGGGGAGGGTTAGGGAGGGGGCACCACGCACCCGGGAGTGACAACATGCCCCGCATCGCCCTATTCATCTCACAGAGGCTGGTGAAGGCGGTCTTCGTCGTTCTGGCGATCGCCGTGTTCAACTTCTTCCTGGTCCACGCAGCGCCCGGCGATCCCGCCGCGGTGATGGCGGGCGAGGCCGGGGCCGCCGATGCCAAGTTCGTCGAACAGCTCCGCCAGCAGTTCGGCCTCGACCGCCCCCTGTACGAGCAGCTCGGCACCTACATGTCCAAGGTGGTGCAGGCCGACCTCGGCTATTCCTACCGCCAGCAGCGTCCCGTCTTCGACCTGCTGATGGACCGCCTGCCCGTCACCCTGTCGCTGACGCTGACCGCTTTCGTGCTGGCCCTGCTGGGCGGCGTGGCGCTGGGCACGCTGGCGGCGATGCGCGCCGGCACCTGGTCGGACACCGCCATCACCGTGGTCGGCCTGACCGCCTACGCGACGCCGATCTTCTGGATCGGCCTGATGCTGATCCTTCTCTTCTCGGTCAATCTCGGCTGGCTGCCCGCCTTCGGCACGGAAACCATCGGCGCCGGCTACACCGGCTGGGAGGCCCTCCTCGACAAGGCGAAGCACCTCGTGCTGCCGGTGACCACGCTCGGCCTCTTCTACATGGCCGTCTACACCCGGCTGACCCGCGCCTCGATCCTGGAGGTGCGCGACATGGACTTCGTCAAGACGGCGCGGGCCAAGGGCCTGCCGGAATGGCGCATCGTGTCGGTGCACATCCTGCGCAACGCCATCCTGCCCGTCATCACGGTGGCAGGGTTCCAGGCCGGGCACCTGATCGGGGGTTCCATCCTGATCGAGACCGTCTTCGCGCTCCCCGGCATCGGGCGCCTCGCCTTCGAGGCCGTGTTGCAGCGCGACTATCAGGTCCTGCTCGGCATCTTCCTTCTGACCTCGGTGGTGGTGGTGGTGTTCAACCTGCTGACCGACCTGATCTATTCCCTCGTCGATCCGCGCATCGAGGTGGCGCCATGACCGCCGCGGCCATCACGCCCGCCCGCAAGGGGTCGGGCTTTTGGGGCGCCTTCGCCCGCAACAAGGGCGCGGTGATCGGGCTGGCCTTCCTCACTCTGATCATCCTGATGGCGGCCTTCGCCGACGTGCTCTACCCGGACAGCCCGTGGGACATGACCGCGATGCCCTTCCAGCCGCCGCTGTCGGAGGACGCGCTGCTCGGCTCCGACACGCTGGGCCGCGACATCGCGTCGGGCATCGCCCACGGGGCGCGGGTGTCGCTGCTGATCGGGCTGACCTCGACCGCCGTCGCCGTGCTGATCGGCGTGTTCCTGGGGGCCGTCTCCGGCTTCTACGGCGGGCGCGTCGACGATCTGGTGATGCGCTTCACCGAGCTGTTCCAGACCATCCCGAACTTCGTCCTGGCCGTGGTGCTGGTGGCGATCTTCACGCCCTCGCTGACCTCCATCGTGCTGGCCATCGCCATCGTCTCCTGGCCGCCGCTGGCGCGGCTGGCGCGCGGCGAGTTCATGAGCCTGCGGAGCCGCGAGTTCGTGCACGCCGCGGTGACCACCGGCCAGTCGAACATGACGATCATCTGGCGCCAGATCCTGCCCAACAGCCTGTCCCCGATCATCGTGTCGGCCTCGCTGATGGTGGCGACGGCGATCCTGCTGGAAAGCTCCCTCTCCTTCCTCGGGCTCGGCGATCCGAACCTGATGAGCTGGGGCTACATGGTGGGCGCCGCCCGCACGGTGATCCGTCAGGCCTGGTGGATGAGCTTCTTCCCCGGCATCGCCATCCTTCTGACCGTGCTCGCCCTCAACCTCGTGGGTGAGGGACTGAACGACGCGCTGAATCCCAAGCTGGCGCGAAAGGGCCGTTCCTGATGACCGAGACGCCTCTCCTCGACGTCTGCAACCTGACCATCGACCTGCCGCGCGGCGCCGACCGCCCGCACGCCGTCGAGGACCTGACCTTCACGCTGGAGCCCGGGGAAATCCTCTGCGTGGTCGGCGAGTCCGGGTCGGGCAAGTCGATGACCGCGCACGCCGTGATGGGCCTGCTGCCCAAGGCGGTGACGGTGTCGTCCGGCGAGATCCGCCACCAGGGCACCGACGTGTTCAGCCTGCCGGAGCGCGCCCAGCGTGCGCTTCGCGGCGGCCGCATCGCCATGATCTTCCAGGAGCCGATGACGGCGCTGAACCCGCTGATGCGGGTCGGCGACCAGATCGACGAGGTGCTGCGCTACCACACCACGCTCGACCGCGCCGCCCGCCGGGCCCGCGTGCTGGAGCTTCTCGCCTCGGTCGGCCTGCCGGAGCCGGACCATCTGCGCCGCAGCTACCCGTTCCGCCTGTCGGGCGGCCAGCGCCAGCGCGTGATGATCGCCATGGCGCTGGCGGTCGAGCCGGACATCCTGATCGCCGACGAGCCGACGACCGCGCTCGACGTCACCACCCAGAAGCAGATCCTGGAGCTGATCCAGGACATCCAGGCCAAGCGCCATATGGGCGTGATGTTCATCACCCACGACTTCGGCGTGGTGGCGGAGATCGCCCACCGCGTGGCGGTGATGCAGCGCGGCCGGATCGTCGAGATCGGCACCGCCGAAGAGGTGCTGAACCATCCGAAGCATCCCTACACCCGCCAGCTCATCGCCGCCGTCCCGCACCTGATCGAGCACCGCGAGGATTTCACCCGCGCCCGCCAGCCGGTGCTGACGGCGGAGAAGGTGTGCAAGACCTTCCACCTCGGCGGCGGCTTCTTCACGCCGGGGCGCAAGGTGGTGGCGGGCGACGACCTGTCGCTGACCATCCACCAGGGCGAGACGGTCGGGCTGGTCGGTGAATCGGGCTCCGGCAAATCGACGCTGGGGCGCTCCATCGTCGGCCTGATCAAGCCGGATTCGGGGAAGATCCTGTTCGAAGGGGTCGATCTGCTGTCGCTGTCGCGCCCGGCCTTCCGGCCCTACCGGCGGCACGTGCAGATGGTCTTCCAGGACCCCTACGCCTCGTTGAACCCGCGCCACACCGTGGGCGACATCATCACCCAGGGGCCGGTGGCCTTCGGCGAGGACCGCCGCAAGGCGCTCGACAAGGCGAAGGCGTTGCTCAAGCTCGTCGGGCTCGACGCCTCGGCGGCGGAGCGTTTCCCGCACGAGTTCTCCGGCGGGCAGCGCCAGCGCATCTCCATCGCCCGCGCCCTGGCGCTGGAGCCGAAGCTGCTGGTCGCCGACGAGCCGGTGTCGGCGCTCGACGTCTCGGTGCAGGCGCAGGTGCTCGACCTGCTGGAGGATCTGCGGCACCGGCTGAACCTGTCGATGCTGTTCATCACCCACGACCTGCGCATCGCCGCCCAGATCTGCGACACCATCGCGGTCATGCAGAAGGGCCGCATCGTCGAGATCGGCCCGGCGAAGGAGGTGTTCGGCAACCCGCAGCACAGCTACACCCGCACCCTGCTGGACGCCATCCCCGGCAAGGGCTGGACCATCCCGGAGGACGTGATTCCGGTGACGCGGCGGTCCGCCGCGCTGCGCAACAGCGCCTGACGGGGCGGGCATGAAGGTCGCCGTCATCGGGGCCGGGGCGGTCGGCGGTCTGATCGCCGCGCGGCTGACCGCCGCCGGGCTGACCGCCGCGCTGGTCGCCCGGSGGCGGACGCTCGACACGCTGCGGCGCGACGGGCTGACCGTCGAAGGCCCCTCGGGCCGTCCGGTGACGGTGCGGCCCGAGGTGACCGACGACACGCTGGCGCTCGGCCCGCAGGACGTGGTGGTGCTGGCGGTGCCCTCCCCCCTGCTGACCGACGTGCTGGACCTGCTTCTTCCCCTGCTCGGGCCGAAGACGCGGCTGGTGCCGGTGGTCGGCGGCATCCCCTGGTGGTACCCGGGGGGCGAGGCCATCGGCGGTCCGTTGGCTGTGGTCGATCCGAAGGGGCTGCTGTCGGACGCCATCCCGGCGGACCGCATCGTCGGCGCCGTCGCCCGCGTGGCGGTGGAGCGGCGGACCCCCGGCTACCTGCGGCATCTGGGCGGGCTGCGGCTCGCCCTCGGCGCGGTGGCGGGACAGGAGGACGTCAAGGATCTGGCGGCCCTGTTCGGGGCGGGCGGCTTCAACGCGCTGGCCGTGCCGGACATCCGGGCGGAGGTCTGGACGGCGTTGCTGGCGCCCTTCGCCTTCGGCCTGCTCGGCCTCGTCACCGGCAAGCCGGCGCAGGAGATCGCCCACGACGACGGGCTCCAGCCGACTTTCGCGGCGGTGGTCGAGGAACTCCTGGGCCTGTCGGCGGCGCTCGGCCATCCGGCGACGGCGAAGGTCGAGGACGTCTGGACCATGGCCCAGCATCCAGGCCGCATCCGTCCGGCGCTGCGCGCCGACGTTGCGGCGGGCCGTCGGGCGGAGATCGAGGCGGTGCTGGATGCGCCGCTGGAATTGGCAAAAAGGGTGGGGCTGAGCCTGCCCACGGCGACCGGGCTGCTGACCGCGGTTCGCGCCGAGACTCAACAATAACTCGAAATTGGGATCGGGATAGCGACCATGTCTGACCTGCGCATCGACGGCGACCGCCTGTGGCGGACCTTGATGGACCTCGCGACGATCGGCGCGACGCCGAAGGGCGGCCTGTGCCGGCTGGCGCTGACCGACCTCGACCGGGAGGGACGCGACCTCTTCGTGCGCTGGTGCGAGGAGGCCGGCTGCACCGTGACGGTGGACGAGGTGGGCAACATCTTCGCCCGCCGTGCGGGCCGCAACCCCGACCGTCCCGCCGTCTGCATGGGCAGCCATCTGGACACCCAGCCGACCGGCGGCCGCTTCGACGGCATCTACGGCGTGCTGGCCGGGCTGGAGGTCATCCGCAGCTTCAACGACCAGGGCATCGAGACGGACGCCCCCATCGACCTGATCGTCTGGACCAACGAGGAGGGCGCGCGCTTCTCCCCGCCGATGCTGGGCTCCGGCGTGGCGATGGGCGTCTTCACACTCGACCATGTGCTGGACATCCGCGACACCGACGGCGTCCGCCTGGGCGACGAACTGGCGCGCATCGGCTACAAGGGCAACGTCCCGGTCACCGGCCACGCCATGGGCGCCTATTTTGAGGCGCACATCGAGCAGGGTCCGGTGCTGGAGGCTGAGAATGTCGAGATCGGCGTGGTGACCGGCGCGCAGGGCCAGCGCTGGTACGAGGCGACGGTGACGGGCCGCGAATCCCACGCCGGGCCGACGCCCATGCGCCTGCGCCGCGACGCGCTGGCCGGTGCCGCCGTGATGATGGAGGCGGTGGAGGCCATCGCGCTGGAGGTCGGCGGCGACGCCTGCTCGACCATCGGGCGTGTCCAGGTCCACCCGGACTCCCGCAACGTCATTCCCGGCCGCGTCTGGTTCACCATCGACCTGCGCAACCCGTACCCCGACGCGCTGGCCCGCATGGACGCGATGCTGCGCGAGCGGCTGGCCGCCATCGCGGACAAGCGCGGCCTGACGTTGGAGTTGACCGACTTCTGGGCCTTCCCGACCACGCCGTTCGCGCCGGAGCTGGTCGGCCATGTCCGCCGCTCGGCGGAGCGGCGCGGCCTCAGCCACCGCGACATCGTGTCCGGGGCCGGCCATGACGCGGTCTATGTCGCGCGCAAGGTGCCGACGGCGATGATCTTCATCCCCTGCGAGAACGGCCTCAGCCACAACGAGGCGGAGAACATCAAGCCCGAACACGCCGCGTCCGGCTGCGCGGTTCTGGCCGACGCGGTTCTGGCGACGGCTGGGTAACGTTCATTTTTCCCCTCTCCCCTCTGGGGAGAGGGCCGGGGTGAGGGGGTTGCGCTTTTGCCGAACGGTCCGACGCGCACGTCCCCCTCACCCTAACCCTCTCCCCAGGGGGGAGAGGGGATCAAATCACTCCGGGAGCCTGTCCATGCGCTATGTCTTTGCCGAGGCCCAGTTGCGCCATCGACCGCCGACCTTCCTGGTGCGCGGCCAGCCGAAGCCCTCGCCGGAAAAGGCGGAACGGGCGGAGGCGCTCGTCGGCTCCCTGCGGGCGCGCGGCGTGACGGTGGAGGAGCCGCCGTCCTACGGCGCCGGCCCGCGCGCGGCGGTCCACTCCGCCGATTACCTGCGCTTCCTGGAAACCGCCCACGCCCGCTGGTCGGCCCTGCCCGACGCGTCTGAGGTCATCGTCCCCAACATCCACCGCAACACCGACATGGCCGAGTATCCCACGGGCATCGTCGGTCAGGCGGGCTGGCACATGGCGGACACCGCCTGCCCGATCGGCGCCGGCACCTGGGAGGCGGTCTGCGGCGGCGCCGACACGGCGGTCCACGCGGCGCTGATGGTGGCGAGCGGTCGGGAGCGCGCGGCCTACGCCCTGTGCCGTCCGCCGGGGCACCACGCGTCCCGCGACATGGCCGGGGGCTTCTGCTACATCAACAACGCCGCCGTCGCCGCCCAGGCGATGCTGCCGGTGCTGGCCCAGCAAGGCCGCGCGCCGCGCGTCGCCGTCTTCGACGTGGACGTCCACCACGGCAACGGCACGCAGGCGATCTTCTACGAGCGCGACGACGTGCTGGTCGTGTCGATCCACGGCGACCCCAACAACTTCTACCCCTGGTTCGCCGGATACGCGCACGAGCGTGGCAAGGGCCGCGGGCTGGGCAGCAACCTGAACATCCCCCTGCCCATGGGCACCGAGGAATCCACCTTCCTCGACGCGGTGGACGGGGCGCTGACCCACATCGCCGCCTTCGGGCCGGAAGCGCTGGTGCTGTCGCTGGGCTTCGACACCTACGTCGGCGACCCGCTGGCCTTCTTCAAAGTGACGACGCCGGGCTTCGCCACGCTGGGCCGCAAGATCGCCGGCGCCGGCCTGCCGACCGTGGTCGTGCAGGAGGGCGGTTACGATTGCGACGCGCTGGCGGTGAATCTCGCCAGCTTCCTGGACGGTTTCGAAGGCGGGCTCACGGAGGCGGCACGATGATCGGCGCGGAAATTCTGGTCCGGACGCTGGTGGCGAACGGCGTCGACACCTGCTTCGCCAACCCCGGCACGTCGGAGCTGCACGCTCTCGCCGCCTTCGACAGCATGCCCGGCGCGCGCTGCGTCCCGACCCTGTTCGAAGGGGTGGCGACGGGGGCGGCGGACGGCTACGCCCGGATGACCGACCGCCCGGCGGCGACGCTGCTGCATCTCGGGCCGGGGCTGGCGAACGGTCTCGCCAACCTGCACAACGCCCGGCGCGCCTGCGTGCCAATGGTCAACATCGTCGGCGACCACGCGACGTGGCACCGCGGCGTCGACGCACCGCTGACCTCCGACGTGGAAGGCTTGGCGAAGCCCATGTCGGCCTGGGTGCACACGGTGCCGAACGCCGCCTCGGTCGCCGCCGACACAGCGGAGGCCATCCGCGCCGCCCTGACTCCGCCCTGCAGCGTGGCGACGCTGATCCTGCCGTCGGACTCCTCCTGGGACGACACAGCGGCGGTGGAGCCGACCATCGTCGAGCCGCCGGCCCCCGCCGCCCCGGACGCCGACGCCCTGCGCGCCGCCGCCGACGCCCTGCGCGGCGGCGAACGGGTGGTTGTCCTGCTGAACGGCCGCGCCACGCGGGCGGAGGGGCTGGCGCTGGCGGGGCAAATCGCAGCCGCGACCGGCGCCAAACTCTACGCCCACACCGGCGCCACCCGCATCGAGCGTGGGGCCGGCCGCGTGACGGTGGAGCGTTTCCCCTACCCCATCGACCTCGGCATCGCCGCGCTGGCCGGGGCCAAGCACGTTGTCCTGATCGGTTCGGGCGAGCCGGTCGGCTTCTTCGGCTACCCCGACAAGCCCAGCCGTCTGGCGCCGGAGGATTGCCGCATCCACAACGTCGCCCCGCCGGGCAGCGACGCCCTGGCCGCCCTGCGCTGGCTGGTCGAGGCGGTGGGCGCCGCCGGGACGCCCGTTCCGGTGCAGCCCCTCGCCCTGCCCGAACCGGCGACCGACGATCTCACCGCCGACAGAGTCGGGCAGTCCCTGGCGGCGTTGCTGCCGGAAGGCGCCATCGTGGTGGACGAGGGGATTTCCTCCAGCCCCATGGTCTACACGGCCTGCGCCGGGGCGCGCCCGCACGACTGGCTGACCATCACCGGCGGGGCCATCGGCATCGGCATGCCGCTGGCGCTCGGTGCCGCCATCGCCTGCCCCGACCGCAAGGTGGTGACGCTCCAGGCGGACGGCAGCGGCATGTACACGCTCCAGGCCCTGTGGAGCCAGGCGCGCGAGCGGGCCAACGTCGTGACCATCGTCTTCGCTAACCGCCGCTACGGCATCCTGCAATGGGAGCTGGGCAACCTCGGTTTCCGGGACATGGGGCCGAACGCCCGAAACTGCACGGAGCTGGGCCGCCCCGACCTCGACTGGGTGGCGCTCGCCCGCGGCATGGGGGTGGAGGGCGGACAGGCGACCGACTCGGAGAGCTTCAACCGCCTGCTGACGGCCGCCTTCGCCCGCAAGGGTCCCTTCCTGATCGAAGCGGTGATCTGACGAACAACAACACATCCCGCGCGCCCTCAAGGGGCGCGGGGGATAAGGGAGGACACATGACCACGCCCAAGAAGAGCGCGCGCAAAGTCATCATCACCTGCGCGGTCACCGGCTCGATCCACACGCCCAGCATGTCGCCGCACCTGCCGGTGACTCCGGACCAGATCGCGGCGGAGGCCATCGCCGCGGTGGAGGCCGGGGCGGCCATCGTCCACCTGCACGCCCGCGACCCGGAGACCGGCCGTCCCACCCAGGACCCGGATCTGTTCCAGCGCTTCCTGCCGCGCATCAAGCAGGCGACGAAGGCCGTGGTGAACATCACCACGGGCGGCAGCGCCGCCATGACGGTGGAGGACCGGCTGCGCCCCGCCGCGCAGTTCCAACCGGAAGTCGCGTCGCTCAACATGGGCTCGATGAATTTCGGCCTGTTCCCCATGCTGAACCGCTTCACCGAGTTCCAGCACGATTGGGAGCGCACCTATCTGGAGAACAGCCGCGACCTCGTCTTCAAGAACACCTTCAAGGACATCGAGCACATCCTGAAGACCTGCTCCGGCAACGGGACGCGCTTCGAGTTCGAGTGCTACGACATCTCCCACCTCTACACGCTGGCCCATTTCCTGGACCGCAAGCTGGTGACGCCGCCGCTGTTCGTGCAGTCGGTGTTCGGCATCCTGGGCGGCATCGGCGCGCATCCGGAGGACGTGATGCACATGAAGCGCACCGCCGACCGGCTGTTCGGCGACCAGTATGTGTGGTCGGTGCTGGGCGCCGGGCGCAACCAGATGCCCATCGCCACCCAATCGCTGGCGCTGGGCGGCAATGTGCGCGTCGGGCTGGAGGACAATCTGTGGGCCGGACCAGGCCGCCTCGCCACCTCCAACGCCGAACAGGTCGCCATGGTCCGCAAGCTGATCGAGGGGCTGGCGCTTGAGGTCGCGACGCCGGACGAGGCCCGCGCCATGCTCTCCCTGAAGGGCGGCGACGCGGTGACGTTCTGACCGGAGTTTCCGCTCGATTGACCCCTCTCCCCTCCGGGGAGAGGGTGGCCCTCAGGGCCGGTGAGGGGGATGCGCTTTTGCCGGACATACCGCCGAGCGCAACCCCCTCACCCTAACCCTCTCCCCGGAGGGGAGAGGGGAAATGAAGAGCTTCCACCCCACACCCGGAATCCCATGCCATGATAAGCCGCGCTCGGGCGCTGGATCTGTCGCTGGTGGGCCTCATCAGCGTCTGCTGGGGCCTGAACTGGCCCGCCGTCAAGATCATCCTCACCCAGATCCAGCCCTGGACGCTGCGCAGCCTGGGCTTCGCCGTGGGAGCGGCGGTGCTGTTCGCCTACGCGCGGTCGCGCGGGGAATCGCTGGCCGTGCCGCGCGGACAGCGCTGGCCGCTGGTCGCCGTCGCCCTGCTCAACATGGCGGGCTTCAACATCTGCTCCGCCTTCGGGCAGATGAACATGGCGACGTCCGGGGCCGCCATCATCGCCTACACCATGCCGGCCTGGGCGACGCTGCTGGCCATTCCCATCCTGGGCGAGCGTCCGGGGCCGCGCCAGTGGATGGGGCTGGCCTGCGGGCTGACAGGCCTGGCCGTTCTGCTCGGCCCCGATCTGCTGCGGCTGGGCGCCCTGCCGCTCGGCCCCGCCTTCATGCTGACCGGAGCGCTGAGCTGGGCGCTGGGCAACGTCCTCATCAAGCGGACGGCCTGGACCATGGGGCCGAACGCCATCACCGGCTGGCAGTTCGCCATCTCCCTGCCGGTGGTGCTGCCCTTCGCGCTGGCGATGGACCCCGCCCCGACGCTGGCGCTGGAGCCCCGCGTGCTGGTCGCGCTGGTCTTCCACATCCTGGTGGCGATGGTCGGCGGCTATCTGCTGTGGTTTGCCATCGTGCGGCGGCTGAGCGTCGCTCAAGCCTCGGTCAGCTCGCTGATCGTGCCGGTGATCGGCGTGACCGGCGCCATCGTCGTGCTGGGCGAAACGCCGCCGCTGCGCACCTACGCCGCGCTGGCGCTGATCCTCTGCGCCGTCCTGCTGGTCGTGATGGTGCGCGACAAGCGGCCCGTTCCCACCCCGGCGCCGGTCACGGCGGAGCCGCGGGGGGCAGGTTCTCCCTGAAAATGATCTCGATGCGCGGCGGCTCAACGCCGTGCATCGCCTGCCGGCCCGCGCGCAAATTGGCGAAGACGGCGGCGCAGCTCATCAGGGCGCTGCGCGGGTCCTGGGTGATCACCGCCTCCATCGTGCCGTCGATCAGCAGTGACCGCGTCTCCGGCGTGAAGCCATGGCCGATGAAGACGACCTCGCGCTCCCGCCGCGCCTCCTTCAGCGCGCGGGCCACGCCCTCCGCCCCGCCGCCGATGGTGTAGATGCCGGCGAGGTCGGGGTGGTGGCTGAGCAGCGTCCGCGTCTGCCGGTAGCTCTTGGCCTCGTCGTCGTGGGCCTCGCGCAGCCCCACCACCTCGATGGCCGGCGCCATCTCCTTCAAAATGTTCAGAAATCCCAGCTCGCGGTCCTCGTGCGCGCGGTAGCTGAGGCTGCCGGCGATCATCGCCACCTTCCCCGCCCGCCCGCCGAGGAAGCGCGCGAACAGATAGCCCGCCGTCCGCCCCGCCGCCCGGTTGTCGAGCCCGACATAGGCGGCCCGCCGGCAATTCTGCACGTCGGAGATCAGCGTCACGGTCGGCACGTTGCGCGCCGCCAGCTCGTTCACCGCCTCGCGCACCGCCGGATGCTCCAGCGCCATGAAGGCGACCCCGTCGACCTTGCGCCAGTGCTGGAGCAGGCTGCGCGCCAGCAGGTCGGGGTTGAAGCTCTTGATGAACTCCACCTGCGCGCGAATGCCCAGCGGGGCCAGCGCCGCCTCCGACTGGCGGATGAGCTGGCCGAGCCGCGTCAGGTAGCGGTTCGTCCCGTCCGGCAGCAGGAAGGCCAGCCGCACCGGCTTCGGCCCCAGCGCCGCGCCGATGTCCGATTCCGGAATGTAGTCCAGCTCCGCCGCCGCCTTCATCACGCGCTGCACGGTCGCCGGGCGCACGCCGGGGCGGTGGTTCAGCACGCGGTCCACGGTGGCGGTGGAGACGCCGGACAACCGCGCGATGTCGGCGATCCGCGGCAGTCCACGGGCGTTCTCGAAGGGTGCGGCGACGGCGTCCGCATCATCCTGCATCACGGTTCAAAACCCTCCGATCCCATCAAATCACATCATCATTCGCGTTTGACACCGGCCATTCGCGCACATACCGTCCAACCAACAATCACCGTCGAACATCAAACTACATCAACGTTTCCTGGGAGGAAAGCATGAACCCGCTCTCGCGCCGCAAGATGCTCAAGGCGTTGGCCGCCACTCCGGCGGCTGGAATGGTTGCCGGGTTGGCCGCGGGGGCCGGCACCGCCACACTGATCGGCGCGCCGCGCATCGCCCGCGCCGCCGAGTTCGACTTCAAGTACGGCAACAACCTGCCGCTGACCCATCCGCTGAACGTCCGCTCGCACGAGGCGGCAGAGCGCATCCGCCGCGAGACGAACGGCCGCGTCGACATCCAGATCTTCCCGAACAACCAGCTCGGCGGCGACACCGACATGCTGTCGCAGGTGCGCAGCGGCGGCATCACCTTCTTCACGCCCTCGGCGCTGGTCATCGCCACGCTGGTCCCGGTGGCCGCCATCAACGCCGTCGGCTTCGCCTTCGCCGATTACGGGCAGGTCTGGTCCGCCATGGACGGCAAGCTGGGCGAGCATGTGCGCGGCGCCATCTCCAAGGTCGGCCTGCACGCCTTCGAGAAGATGTGGGACAACGGCTTCCGCCAAATGACCAGCGGGGCCAAGCCGATCCAATCCGCCGCCGACATGGACGGGTTGAAGATCCGCGTGCCGGTCAGCCCGCTCAGCATCGCCATGTTCAAGTCGCTGTCCGCCGCCCCGGCCAGCCTGCAGTTCTCGGAGGTCTACTCTTCGCTGCAGACGCGCATCGTCGACGCGCAGGAGAACCCGCTGCCGATCATCCAGGTCGCCAAGCTGTACGAGGTGCAGAAGTACTGCGCCCTGTCCAACCACATCTGGGACGGCTTCTGGTTCATCGCCAACGGGCGCGCCTGGCGCGGCCTGCCGCCCGACCTGCAGAAGATCGTCTCCACCGCGATCAACGACGCTGGCGTCCAGCAGCGCGAGGACATCAAGGCGCTGAACCAGTCGGTGCAGGCCGACCTCCAGTCCAAGGGCCTGACCTTCAACCAGCCGTCCCCCGACAGCTTCCGCGCCAAGCTCCGCGACAGCGGCTTCTACGGCGAGTGGAAGGGCCGCTTCGGCGACGAGGCCTGGGCGCTGCTGGAAGGAGCCGTCGGCAAGCTCGCCTAAGAAACGGCTGTGAACAACATGGGAAGGGAGGGTGCGGCTTTGTCACACCACGCGACGGCGCTCGACGAGGGCGGCGCCATGCCAGGGGCCGCGTCCGGCGGTTCCTGGACCGATCGGCTGGACCGCGGCCTCGCCGCGACGGTGGAGGGTGCGGCCGCTCTCATCGTTCTGGCCGAGATCGCCATCCTGCTGGCCGGGGTGACGGCGCGCTACGTCTTCCACGCGCCGCTGGTGTGGTCGGACGAGCTGGCCTCGATCCTCTTCCTGTGGCTGTCCATGCTGGGCGCCGTGGTGGCGCTGCGCCGCGGCGAGCACATGCGGATGACCGGTCTGGTCAGCCGCGTCGGCCCGACGGCCCGCACCCTGCTGGAGACGCTGGCGATCACGGCCCCCATCGCCTTCCTGGCGATGATCCTGCACCCTGCCCTGGACTACGCCATGGAGGAGCAGTTCATCGTCACCCCGGCGCTGGAGATCAGCAACGCCTGGCGCGCGGCGGCCCTGCCGACCGGGCTGGGGCTGATGGCGGTGGTCGCGCTGATCCGGCTGATGCGGATGCGCAACCTCCGGATCACGCTCGCGGCGGTCGCGCTGACCGCGGCGGTGACCGTGGCCTTCTGGCTCGCCGGCCCGGTGCTGAAGCCGCTGGGGCAGGCCAACCTCGTCATCTTCTTCGTCGGCGTGGTCGCCGCCTGCGTGTTCGGCGGCGTCCCCATCGCCTTCTCCTTCGCGCTGGCCACCTTCGGCTATCTGGCGCTGACCACCTCGACCCCGCTGCTCGTCATGGTCGGACGGCTGGACGAGGGCATGTCGCACCTGATCCTGCTGGCGGTGCCGCTGTTCGTCTTCCTCGGCCTGCTGATCGAGATGACCGGCATGGCCCGCGCCATGATCCAGTTCCTCGCCAGCCTGCTCGGCCATGTGCGCGGCGGCCTGTCCTACGTGCTGATCGGGGCGATGTATCTGGTGTCGGGCATCTCCGGCTCGAAGATCGCCGACATGGCGGCCATCGCTCCGGTGCTGTTCCCGGAGATGAAGAAGCGCGGCGCCCCTCCCGGCGACCTCGTGGCCCTGCTGTCGGCGACCGGCGCGCAGACCGAGACCATCCCGCCCTCCATCGTCCTCATCACCATCGGCTCGGTCACCGGCGTGTCCATCGCGGCGCTGTTCGCGGGCGGCCTGCTGCCGGCGGTGGTTCTGGGCGCGGCGCTCTGCGCCGTCGTCTGGTGGCGCTACCGCCATGAGGACCTGAGCCACATCCGCCGCCCGCCGGCGTCGGAGATCGCCCGGCTGGCCGTGGCCGCCCTGCCGGCCATCCTGCTGCCCTTCGTCATCCGCGCCGCGGTGGTGGAAGGGGTGGCGACGGCGACCGAGGTGTCGACCATCGGCATCGCCTACTCCACCCTCATGGGCCTGCTGGTCTACCGCCAGTTCGACTGGGCGCGGCTGAAGCCGATGCTGATCGAGACGGCCTCGCTGACCGGGGCGATCATCTTCATCGTCGGCTGCGCCACCGCCATGGCCTGGGGCCTGACGCAGTCCGGCTTCTCCCGCGCGCTGGCCCTGTGGATGGCCGACATCCCCGGCGGCGGCTACGGCTTCCTCGCCATCTCCATCATCGCCTTCATCATCCTGGGCAGCGTGCTGGAGGGCATCCCCGCCATCGTCCTGTTCGGCCCGCTGCTGTTCCCCATCGCCCGCGACGCCGGGGTGCACGAGGTGCATTACGCGATGGTGGTGATCTTCGCCATGGGCATCGGCCTGTTCGCCCCACCCTTCGGCGTCGGCTACTACGGCGCCTGCGCCATCAGCAAGGTCAGCCCGGACGAAGGCCTGAAGCACATCTGGGGCTACGTCGCCGCCCTTCTCGTGGGCCTGATCGTGGTCGCCGCCATTCCGTGGATTTCCACCGGCTTCCTTCCCTACTGAAGCCTTGCCGGTCCCCCCATAACAATAAGATCAGGAGTTCCTTCATGAGCCGATTCTTCGGCCAGATCCGGCAGGCTGGCTACGTCGTCGACGACATCGAGGCCGCCATGGATTACTGGAGCCGCACCCTGGGCATCGGCCCGTGGTTTTACAACGAGCGGGTTCCGATCCGGAACTACACCTACCGCGGGGAGCGGTACGAGGTTCACAACTCGGTGGCGCTCGCCAACTCCGGCCCGCTCCAGATGGAGCTGATCCAGACCCGCAACGACGCGCCGTCGATGTACCGCGACTTCCTGAAGGCCGGGCGCACCGGCCTCCAGCACGTCGCCTACTGGACCGAGAATTACGACGCCGACCTGGAGCGGCTGACCGGCCAGGGCTTCAAGCCGGTGATGAGCGGCGAGGTCGGCGAGAAGGGCCGCTTCGTCTATTTCGACACCGAGTACCACCCCGGCACGGTGATCGAGCTGTCGGAGGTCGCCGGACCGAAGGGCAAGATGTTCGACCTGATCCGCAACGCCTCCCTCGACTGGGACGGCTGCGATCCGGTCCGGCCCTTCCCCGACCTCAGCCGCCTGTGAGTCTCGCCATGCGCTCCGACCGCTTCGAGGCGACCTATCTGATCGAGACCCCGCTGGACCCCGCCAAGGTGGCGGAGGTCATGGCGGGGGAGCAGTCCTGCGGCACCTTCACCCGCGTCCACGGCGAGACGGACGACCTGCGCGCCCGCGCTCGCGCCGTGGTGGAACGGGTGGAAGAGCTGGAACCCGCCGCCTCCCCCAGCCTGCCGAACACGTGGCTGGAGCGGCAGAAGCGGCCCGGACCGTGGCGGCGCGCCCGCGTCGCCATCAGCTTCCCCACCGGCAACGTCGGCGCCAACCTGCCGACGCTGGCCGCGACGGTGGCCGGCAACCTGTTCGACCTGGGCGAGGTCACCGGCCTGCGGCTCGACTCCGTCCGCCTGCCCGCCGCGTACCGCAATCGCTTCGACGCGCCACGGCACGGCGTGGCCGGCACCCGGCGGCTGACCGGGGTGGAGCGCGGGGCGCTGGTCGGCTCCATCATCAAGCCGAACCTCGGCCTGTCGGCGGAGGAGACCGGCGAGCTGGTCGGCACACTCTGCGCCGCCGGGCTGGACTTCATCAAGGACGACGAGATCTGCGCCGATCCGATCCACGCCCCGCTGGCCCAGCGCGTGCCGGCGGTGATGGACCGGGTGCGCCGCCACCAGGACCGCACCGGCAAGCACGTCATGGTCGCCTTCAACATCAGCGACGAGACGGACGCCATGCGCCGCCACGCCGATCTGGTGGAGCGCGAGGGCGGAAGCTGCGTGATGGTCAGCCTGAACTGGTGCGGCTTCTCCACCGTGCAGACGCTGCGCCGTCACAGCGGGCTGGTGTTGCACGGGCACCGCAACGGCTTCGGCGCCCTGTCGCGCCACCCCAGCCTGGGCATCGGCTTCGACGCCTACCAGACGCTGTGGCGGCTGGCCGGGGTGGACCACATGCACGTCCACGGCCTCCAGGGCAAGTTCGCCCAGCCCGACGCGGAGGTCATCGACGGCGCCAAGTCCTGCCTCGCCCCGCTGGCCGAGGGCTGCGACGACGCGGTGATGCCGGCCTTCTCCTCCGGCCAGTGGGCGGGGACGGTGCCGGTGACCTGGGACGCGGTGGGGACGGACGACCTGCTGTTCATGTCCGGCGGCGGCATCATGGCCCACCCGGACGGTCCCGCCGCGGGCGTGGCGAGCATCCGCCAGGCCTGGGCGGCGGTCCGCGAGGGCGTCACCCTGCCGGACGCCGCCACGACCCGGCCGGAGTTGAAGCGCGCCCTGGAGTTCTTCGGGGCGGGCAAGTGACGGGCCATCCGCCGCCCCGGCCCGGCCCCCGTCTGGGCTGGTACGGGGACGACTTCACCGGGGCCACCGACACGCTGGCCACCCTGGCGAAGGCCGGGCAGCGGGCGCTGCTGCTGCTGGAGATCCCCGACGCGGAGCGGCTGGCCGGCCTCGGCCCGCTGGACGCGCTGGGGATCGCCGGGGCGTCGCGCACCATGGACCCGGAAGCCCTGCGGGCGGAGCTGGAGCCGGTGGGGCGCTTCTTCGCCGGGCTCGGCGTGCCGGTGATGCACTACAAGTGCTGCTCGACCTTCGACAGCGCGCCGCGGGTCGGCAGCATTGGGGCGGCAGTGGCGGCCCTGCGGCCCTTCTTCCCCAACCGCTTCCTGCCGGTGGTCGGCGGCCAGCCGAACATCGGGCGCTACTGCCTGTTCAGCACGCTGTTCGCCGCGGCGGGCACCGGCGGGACGGTTCACCGCATCGACCGTCACCCGACGATGAAGGCCCACCCGGTGACCCCGATGACGGAGGCCGACCTGCGCCTCCATCTCGCCGCGCAGGGGCTGGAGGGGATGGGCGCCCTGCACTACCCGGATTACGGACTGGACACCGGGGCGCTGGACGAAAAGCTCGACCGGATGGTGGCGGCAGGTGCTCCCGCCGTCCTGCTGGACATCGCCCAACCGGCCGATCTGGCGCCCGCCGGGCGGCTGATTTGGGAACGGGCACAGCGCTCGCCCCTCCTGGCGGTCGGGCCGAGCGGCGTGGTCCAGGCGCTGGCCACCCAGTGGGAGCGCGACGGGGCGGTCGGCGACGCGCCGCTGGCCGCCGCGGCGGGGCCGGTCTTCGTGCTGGCCGGCAGCCTGTCGCCGGTCACCCGCCGGCAGATCGCCGCGGCGGCCTCCTTCCACCGCATGCCGGCGGACGCGGGCGCCCTGTGCCACGACGACGCCTACCGCGAGCGGCTGCGGAGCGAGATCACCGGCCTCCTGGGCCAGGGCCGGAACGTGCTGGTGTGGACCGCCCCGGCGGAGGGCGAGACGCCCGACACCGCCCAGTCCGCCGCCATCGCCGACGCCACCGCGGACTTTGTCGCCTCGGTCGCCCGCGCGGTGCCGCTGCGCCGCATGGGCATCGCCGGAGGCGACACCTCCAGCAAGGCGGTGAAGGCGCTGGGCCTGTGGGGCCTGTCCTACCGGACGGCGCTCAGCCCCGGCGTGACGGTCAGCCTGACCCACAGCGCGCACCCGCCCACCGACGGCATCGAGCTGATGCTCAAGGGTGGTCAGATGGGATCGGAGGACCTGTTCGAACGGCTGGTCCACGGGGGGTGAGCATCCCTGCTCCCCCTCCGCCCCCCAAGCGTCCGCAATGCCCCCTAGGTAGTCTTACGTACGCAAAGCCCCTTAGGTACAAGACCGAACTGCACAGGGTACCCCGCAGCGCATAACTTCGGCTCATCGAGCGGTTGCCCCACAGGGACGGGCCGCTTCCACGAACGCCGAGGGCCCCGACATGCACGCTCACACCGCCATCGCCGCCCAGCCGACGCGCGTTCCGCACGGCCATCAGGCCGTCGCGATGGCGATGCCGCGTGTCGCCCCGTCCCGTCCCGCCGCCGGCTTCGCCGCCATTGACGCCGACCCCCTGGCCGCCATCGCCCAGTTCCGGGTGTTCGACCGCGAGCAGTCCATCTTCGCCGAGGGCGAGGCTGCCGACGCCGTCTTCCGGGTGGTCGACGGCATGATCCGCCTCTACAAGCTGCTGCCGGACGGGCGCCGCCAGATCATCGGCTTCCTCCAGGCCGGCGACATGGTCGGTCTGGCCTTCGCCGACCGCTACCTCTATTCGGCCGAGGCGATCACCGCCTCCACCGTCCAGCGCATCCCGCGCTGCCAACTCGACGCCCTGCTCGATGCGCAGCCCGCCCTGGCCCGCCGCCTGCTGTCGGTCACCACCTCCGAACTGGTGGCGGCGCAGGACCAGATGCTGCTGCTGGGCCGCAAGTCGGCGCTGGAGAAGCTGGCCAGCTTCCTGCTGGCGCTGAGCCGCCGTGCCGGTGCCGGCCGGGCCATCGCCCTGCCGATGAGCCGCTGCGACATCGCCGACCATCTGGGCCTGACCACCGAGACGGTGTCGCGCGGCTTCACCAAGCTGAAGACCTCGCGCCTGATCCGCATCCTGGACGGCGGCCGGGTCGAGCTGCTGGACGCCGAGGCCCTGGCCGATCTGGCCGAATGCGCCTGAAATCAAGCACGCTGATCACCCTCCGCAATCAAGGGAAATCCATTCGGCCGGCCGCAACGTACCCCTTACTCCCTTTGCGTTGCATTGTCAGGCCGAACCATGGAGTCCGTTCCCCACATCCTCGTGGCCGAGGATGAACGCCTCGAAGCCCTGGCCCTTGCCGACACGCTGGAAGGCCAAGGGCTGCGCGTCACGCTGACCCACAACGGGTTGGAAGCCATCACCGCCCTGGAAAGCGGGCCGGCGTCGCTGCTGATGACCGACCTGCGCATGCCGGTGATGGATGGCAACGAACTGATTCGCCGGACGCGGGCGCGGCGGCCCGCCCTGCCGGTGATCGTCATGACCGCCGACAGCGGCGCGCTCCGGCACCCGGAATCGGACCGGCTGCGCGTCCTCCACAAGCCCTTCAGCTTCCAGGCGGCGATCGGCGCCGTCCGCGCCATGCTCGACCACGCCCGGCCCTTCGGGTAGAGCCCGGGTTCAGTCGTCGTCCTTGGGGGCGGCATTGCGGGGCGGCGGCTCGATCACCGGACCGACCTTCACGCTGCGGGCGGGCAGCGGCACGATGTCACCGATCGGCATGTAGGAGCCATCGGCCAGTTGCTGCGCCGGCTCCCACCGTCCTTCGACCTTGATCCAGCGGTAAACGCTGTTGCTGCTCATGACGTCACCAAGAAATTTGGAAAGACGAAAGGGGCGGCGTTGCCGCCGCCCCTTCATCCAATACAAGGATTGTCCTTGCGGAAGGCTTACTCGGCCTTGCCGTTGACGGCGTCCTTGAGGGCCTTGCCGGCGGAGAACTTCGGCGCCTTGGAGGCGGCGATCTTGATCTCCGCACCGGTCTGCGGGTTGCGGCCCGTGCGCTCGCCGCGCTCGGCGATCTCGAACTGGCCGAAGC
>NZ_JBFUHT010000021.1:0-129000 GCF_056402275.1 Azospirillum sp. P4_B5 | reverse complement strand
CGGGTCCCCTCCCTCTCCCCAGAGGGGAGAGGGCGTTTGAAAGAGGGCCTTACGGCATCGTCACCTTGCCGTCCTTCACCTGGACGACGTAGACGTTGGCCTCGTTCTGGCCGCTCTCCTTGCCTTCCGGGCCGTCCTTCTTGAAGGCGATGTCGCCGTTCACGCCGTCCAGCTTGACGGTCCACAGCGCGTCGCGGATGGCCTGCGGCTCGGCCTTGCCGGCCGTCTTGATGGCTTCCACGATGGTCATGATGCCGTCATAGCCGCGGTAGCCCTCGGTCAGGCCGGCGAAGTCGTAGCCCTTCTTGTTCCAGCCATCGACGAAGGTCTTGGCGACCGTCGGGTGCACCGCCTTCTCCGGGAACCAGGGGGCGAAGAACAAGGTGAAGTAGCCGCCGTTCGCCGCGGCCCCCGCCTGCGCGATGAGCTGGTCGGGAGACGAGGAACCGCCGTTGGTGATGACCCGGTGCGGCAGACGCAGTTCCGCCGCCTGCTTCAGGATCAGGGTGATCTGCTCGACGCCGGTGGTGACGAACAGCGTGTCGCCGCCCGACTGCTTGATGCTGGAAAGCTGGGCCGACAGGTCGGTGGCCTCCGGGGCCATCGTCTCGGTGACGCCGATCTTGACGCCCTTGGCCTGGAGCATCTTGCGGAACTCGTCCGCCGAACCGCGCCCGAAGTCGTTGTTCACCGCCAGGAAATCGGCCTTCTGGATGGCCGGCTGGAAGTGGTCCAGCTTCTCCGCGAAGGACTTGGCCTCCATGGCGGAGGTCGGGGCGATGCGGAAGACCCACGGGTTGCCCGAGGTGGTGATCTTGGTCGAGGAGGAGGTCTCCACCACCATGGGCACGCCGTACTCCACCAGCTTCGGCATCACCGCCAGGGTGAAGGTGGAGCTCCAGGCGCCCATCAGCACCGGAACCTTGTCGCGCACGATCAGCTTCTCGGCGGAGGCGACGGCCTCCTTCGGGTTGCTCTTGTTGTCCTCGATGATCAGCTGGATCTTCTTGCCGAGAACGCCGCCGTTGGCGTTCACGACCTCCTCCGCCACCCGTGCGCCGTTGGCGACGTAGTTGCCCGACGCGGCGACCGCGCCGGTCAGCGGCTGGGTCACGCCGATCTTGATCGTCTCCTGCGCAAAGGCCACGCCCGGCGCCAGCAGCGCGGCGCTCAGCAGCAACACCGTGGTCTTCATCGTCCGCATGTCGTCTAGCCCCCTCTTCTTGATTTGAACTCTCGGGTTATTCGGTCACCAGGCGGCGACCGCCCCATCGCTGCGGGGATCGGTCGCCCCCTCCAGCGTTCCGTCGGCATGGCGGACGATGGCGCCCGCATGCCCCATGGTGCTCGTGTACGGATCGAGCAACTCGACCGCGTGCCCGGCGTCGCGCAGGGCGGCGACCAGGGCGGGGTCGAAGCGGCTTTCCAGCTTCAGCGTCACGCTGTCCTCGCCCCAGGTGCGGCCGAGCAGCCAGCGCGGCGCCGTGACGGCGGCCTGCAGGCCCTGCCCGAACATCGCGTAGCGGGAGAAGACGGCGGCCTGCGTCTGCGGCTGCCCCTCCCCGCCCATGGTGCCGTAGACCATGCCGCGCCCGTCGTCGAAGCGGGCCATCGCCGGGTTCAGCGTGTGGAAGGGCTTGCGCCCCGGCGACAGCGCGTTCCAGCCGTCCTCCGCCAGGCGGAAGGAGGCGCCGCGGTTCTGCCAGGTGATGCCGGTCTCCGGCAGGACGAGACCGGAGCCGAATTCGAAATAGACGCTCTGGATCATGCTGACGGCGCGGCCCTGCCCGTCGATCACGCCCAGCCACACCGTGTCGCCGGGCTTGGCGACATGGGGCCAGGGCAGCGCGCGGGCGCGGTCGATGTTTGCCGCCAGCCCGTCCAGCACGGTGTCGTCGAGGAAGCTCTGCGCCTCCCGTCCCATGTAGGCGGGGTCGCCGACCTCGCGGTCGCGCACCAGGAAGGCCTGCTTGGTCGCCTCGATCAGACCGTGGATGTGGTCGAAGCCCTCGCCCTCCGTCACACCCAGCCGGTCGAACAAAGCGAGGATCATCAGCGAGGCCAGACCCTGCGTCGGCGGCGGGTGGTTGAACAGCCGCGCCCCGCGCACGCCGACCGACAGGGCCGGGCGGCGGTGCGCCGCGTGGCCCGCGAGATCCGCCGCATCCACCGGCGAGCCGGCGCGCTGCAGATCCGCCGCGATGGAGGCGGCGAGCGGCCCGCGGTAGAAGCTGTCCAGCCCCTCCGCCGCCAGCCGGCGCAGCGTGGCGGCCAGCGCCGGCTGCTTCAATGTGGAGCCTTCCAGCGGCACGGCGCCGCCCGGCAGGAAGGTGTCCTTGAAGCCGGGGACGTCCTTCAACTCGTGCAGCTTCTGGCGGGTCAGCCCTTCCTGGCTGGCGGTGACCGGGATGCCCTGCTCGGCGTGGGCGATGGCCTCCTCCAGGATGCGGGCGAGCGGCAGCGGCTCGGCCCAGCCGGCGCTGACGGCCAGCGCCTCGCGCCAGCCGTCGATGGTGCCGGCGACCGTGTTGGCCGCCAGCGGCCCGCGCCAGGGCACCGTTGCGTGGCCGTGGCGCCGGTAGAGGTCGAGCGAGACGGCCTTGCCCGCCCCGCCGCAGGCGTCGATGGCGACGGGATCGCGCCCCGGTTCGGCGATCAGCCAGAAGCCGTCGCCGCCGATGCCGGTCATGTGCGGGTAGACGACGGCCAGAGCCGCGGCGACCGCGACCGCAGCCTCGACGGCGGTGCCGCCGTCGCGCAGGATCTGGAGACCGGCTTGGCTGGCGAGATGATGCGGGGAGGTGACCATTCCCCGGCGGCTGCGCGGCGTGTTCAGCATGGGAACCTCAGGGAAGAAGGCCGTGGATCATCCGCGCCGCGGTCAGCCCGAGGAACAGGGCAAAGACGCGGCGCAGGACGCGGGTGTCGAGGCTGTGGGCGAGCCGAGCGCCGAGCGGCGCCATCGCCATGGAGGCCGGCAGGATCAGCGCCAGCCCCAGCAGGTTGACGTAGCCCAGGCTGAAATCCGGACGGCCCGGCACGTTCCAGCCGGTCAGCACGAAGCCCACCGTCCCCGGCACGCCGATGATGAAGCCCAGCGCCGCCGCCGTGCCGACCGCGCGGTGGATCGGATAGCCGAACAGGGTCAGGATGGGGACGCTGAGCGTGCCACCGCCGATGCCCATCATGGCGGACATCATGCCGATGCCGCCGGCCAGCCCCTGGCGCGGCGCGCCGCTCGGCAGCCCGTCGGCGATGCGCCACTCGGCCTTGCCGAACAGCATGTGCAGCGTGACCAGGACCGCCATCGCGGCGAACACCGCCGTCAGCACCGGGCCGCGCACCACGCCGGCCACCGCCGTTCCCGCCAGCACGCCGAGGAAGATCGCCGGCCCCCAGGCCCGCAGCAGCTCGCCGTCGACGGCGCCGCGGCGGCGGTGGGCGCGCAGCGACGTCAGCGAGGTGGCGATGATGGTGGCCAGCGAGGTGCCGACCGCGACGTGCATGCGCACGGCCTCGTCCACGCCCAGCGCGGTGAACAGGTGATAGAGCACCGGCACGATCACGATGCCGCCGCCCACCCCCATCATGCCCGCCGCCAGCCCGGCGAAGCCGCCGGCCAGCAGCAGCCCGCCGCCGAGGATGGGAAGCTGCGGCACCGCCGCGATCCCCAGCCCGGTCACGGGATCCCCCGCCACATCTGCAGAAACCCTCTCATTTTTATGGATATCCGACTTTTTCCGTTGGTTTCCCATCCCCCCTGCGAACGCCGTGCCAACCGGCAGACCACTGCGCATTTCGGTTCGTCGGGAGGGCAGGCGCGGCGCGGCGCCAGGGCCGGAAATCGCCCCAATGTTGGGCAAACGGATTGACGGAGGGGCCACGCGGCTGCTGGAAAACGGCAACCATCCTGTTGAGAAATAACAAATAATTGTGAGTTCTGAGCGGGCCGGAATTCCGCTTCATTCCTGCGCAACCTCTGCCTGCTGCGCGGGCATTCATCAGCATACTGACGATATGACGATGCTCGTGAAGAGCCCGTGCATGCCCCGGCGCGGCGACGGCGGAACGCCTCCGGAGCCCTTAGAAACCCCTGGTTTCCGCCTCGGCTTCTGTGTTCGTGCACAAATCGGTGGCAGGGTGCCACGCCGTGCCGCCGCGCCATAAATCATCAGCATACTGCGGAAAACCGGGCACCGATGGGCGGCGGGTGCATGCCGTGGTATGCCGTATTGTGCGTATTTTGACCACCAAATGCCCAACAGGCGGTCATTCGTCAGTGTGCTGAAGTTTTGTGCGGCCCGGCGACTCCGCCCTGCCTTGGCATGACGCTTGCTGAAAGGACAGCCAGATAAAAATCAGCGCAAGAAGGTGGGTTATGTCAGAGACGCACACGTTCGACCTCGTGCTCCGCGGCGGACGGATTCTCGATCCGGCCAACGGTCTGGATCTGGTCGGCGATCTGGCGGTCGCGAAGGGCCGCATCGCGGCGGTGGCGGAACGGCTGCCCGACGATGCCGCCGACACCATCCTCGACGTCACCGGAAAGCTCGTGACGCCGGGCCTGATCGACACCCACGCGCACGTCTTCGAGAAGGTGACCGGGCGCTTCGGGCTGAACCCGGACATGGTGGGCGTGCGCTCCGGCGTGTCGACTCTGGTGGACCAGGGCGGGCCGAGCCTGATGACCCTGCCCGCCTTCCGCCGCTTCATCGCCGAGCCGGCGCGCTCGCGCACGCTGTGCTTCCTGTCGGCCTATCTGGTCGGCGGGCTGGAGGGCCATTACTACCCGCAGCTTTACCGCCCGGATTGCGTCGATGTCGACGCCACCATCCGCGTCGGGCGCGAGAACCGCGACATCGTGAAGGGCATCAAGGCCCACGCGGAGGTCGGCGGCGCCTCGCGCTGGGGTCTCGACGTCATCAAGCAGGCCAAGCGCATCGCCGACGGCATCGGCGTGCCGCTCTACGTCCACCTCGGCCAGCTCTGGCCGGAGGTCGAGGGCGGCGAGGCGGTCGATCCCGACATGCTGGTGGAGGAGCTGGTCCCGCTGCTGGATTCGCGCGACATCCTGGCCCATCCCTTCACCCGGCATCCCGGCGGCTTCATCTCCACCCGCACCGGCGAGGTGCATCCGGTCATCTACAAGGCGCTGGAGCGCGGGCTGACCGTGGACGTCGGCCACGGCTCGCACTTCAGCTTCGAGATGGCGCGGCGGACGCTGGCGGCGGGCATCCTGCCCTACACGCTGGGCGCCGACCTGCACGGCTACAACGTGAAGGCCCCGACGGCGGGCGCCGGCGGCGACCGCGAGGCCAACCCCTTCTACGGCGTCGCCCCCTTCAGCCTGACCCACGCGATGACCGAGCTTCTGACTCTCGGCATGGCGCTCGGCGACGTGCTGAAGACGGTGACCAGCAACCCCGCCGCCATGCTGGGCATGGCCGACGAGATCGGCGCGCTGACTCCGGGCATGGCCGCCGACGTGGCGGTGCTGGAGGTCAAGGCCGGCCGCTGGCAGCTCAGCGACAACAGCGGCGAGCGGGTGACCGCGCCGGAGATGATCGTCCCGGCCTTCTCGCTGCGCGACGGCGTGGTGCAGGAGGTGGACAGCCCGTTGCTGCCGAAGCCGATCCCCGTGGCGGCGTAACGCGGCGGACTCGCCCCCACCCTAACCCTCCCCCGCTTCGCAGGGGAGGGGACTGCCGCCGCCTCGCAGAAATCTCCCTCCCCTGCGAAGCGGGGGAGGGTCGGGGTGGGGGCAGCGTCGCCCCCCAAACACTCATCATCCCACGAGGACTCCGCCCATGTCCGAAGCCGCGCTCGCCTTCTGGATGTTCGAGGTCCCGGCCCGCTGCCGCGACGCCGAGGGGCGGCGTCTGGGCAAGGCCCGCGCCCTGCTGCTGTCCCACCCGCAGCGCCAGCAGCGCATGATGCTGGAATTGGCGCACCACACCCCGCTCGCCATGGGAAGCCGCGTCGTCACACGGCGCGCGGCCTTCGTGGTGGAGCGTTGCGAGGGCGAGTCCGGCTTCGGCTTCCGGCGCTACGCCGTGCGCTGCGTCGGGACACGTCCGGCGCCCTGACGAAAACCGGGGGCGATGAAAACCGGGCGCGGCTGATCCACATCAAGGCGCCGGGCGCTCCGACGGCGAATATTAATCGAACGATTAATAACCCGCTTCGGAGACTCCCATGACCACCCCCGCCCCCGCGCCGCAAGAGGGCCTGTGCGCGACGCTCCTGCGCGGCTGGCGCAGCGTCCGGTCCCTGAACGCGCTCCAGGCGCTGGCGCCGCACGACCGCAGCCGCGTGCTGGCCGACGCCGGGCTGACCGACCTGAACGCCCCGTCCGTGCTGCGCGCCGGCCATGTCGGCGCGCTGCTGCCCGCCGCGATGGCTCTGCACGGCGTCAACGGCGCCGCGGTGGAACAGGACCGCCCCGACCTGATGAACGACCTGCAACGGGTCTGCGCGCTCTGCCGCAGCGCCCGCACCTGCCGCCGCCTGCTGGCCGAGGGCTGCACGCAGCCGGAGCACGCCCGGCTCTGCCCCAACGCCGACACGCTCGACGCGCTCCGCTGAGGCGCGCGCCGACCGGGCGCAAAACATCTCCCCGAAAAATCCCCAACCGCCTTCGTCGGAAAAGCGATTGACAGCGCCGCGACGTGACCGTTAGCATCCCTGAATAATTAATTGGCCGTATAATAAAACACGGGAACGGTTGCCGCATCGGACGGCGCGCGTTCCCACAACGGGCCGACGCGCCCACGCCGAGAGCGGCGGGGCGCCGACAGGGAATCGTCATTCGCCGTCATCGCGACATCACCGTCGAACGCGGAGGGAGAGATGAGAAACGTGGTACTGGGTGGCCTGCTGTTGACCGGCATCGCCGCGTCGGTTCCGGCGCAGGCGCAGGACACGGTCAGGATCGGGCTGGTCCAGCCGCTGACCGGATCGGTCGCCTACAACGGCAAGTCCGTGGTGGAAGGCGCCCGGCTCGCCGTCGAGGAGATGAACGCCGCGGGGGGCGTCCTCGGCAAGAAGATCGAACTGATTGTCGAGGACGGCCAGTGCACCCCGGCCAACTCGGTCAACGCCGTCGAGAAGCTGGTGCAGAAGGACAAGGTCGTCACGCTGGTCGGCGCCTTCTGCAGCTCCGCCACCGCGGCGATCATGCCGGTGGCCCAGAAATACAAGCTGCCGCTGATCACCGGCGTGTCGTCGAAGGCCAGCCTGACGGAACAGGGCAACCCATATTTTTTCCGCGCCGCCGAGACGGACGCGCTGATGGCGGAGGCCTTCGCCAAGATCCTCGCCAACGACCTGAAGCTGACCAAGGTCGCTTACATCGGCGTCAACGACGACTGGGGCCGCGGCGGGGTTGAGGAATTCTCCCGCGACCTGACGGCGCTGGGCGTCAAGACGGTGCTGACCGAGTATTTCGACCACGGCGCCACCGACTTCTTCACGCTGCTGACCAAGCTGCGCGCCGCCAAGCCGGACGGCGTGTTCGTCGCCGCGGAGACTCAGGACGGCTCCATCCTGGTCAAGCAGATCCGCGAGATGGGGCTGGACACCAAGGTGTTCGGCGTCGGCTCCTGGGCCACCGCCGACTTCATCAACCTCACCGGCGAGGCCGCGGAGGGCATCCACGCCGCCGTCCCCTACGCCTCCAGCATGGACACCCCGCGCAACCAGACCTTCGTCCAGAAGTACCAGGCGAAGTACGGCATCAAGCCGGGCAAGTACGGCGCCGCCGGCTACAACGCCCTGAACATCGCCGGGCAGGCCATCGCGCGGGCCGGCGGCACCGACGCCGAGGCCATCCGGGCGTCGCTCGCCAAGACCAGCTACGAGGCGCCGAACGGCGTCTACAAGTTCACCGACAAGGGCCAGGCCTACGGCTTCGACGCGGTGCTGGTGCGGATCGAGAAGGGCGAACCGAAGGTGATCGCCTCCACCCCGGTGGACGCGCCGCACTGACCGGCGGACGCGCCGCGGGGCTGCCGTGACGGCACCGTTCCCGCGGCGCGCACCGATCCAACGCACCGTTTGTGCGGGCCTGCTTTTGCGAGAACGTCATGGATCTCTTTCCGCAGTTCCTGGCCAACGGGCTGGTGATGGGCGTGTTCTACGCCCTCTCCGCCCTCGGCCTGACGCTGATCTTCGGCCTGATGCGCGTGGTCAACTTCGCCCACGGCGAGTTCTACATGCTGGGCGGGGTCAGCGGCTGGTTCGTCACCAATTACCTGGGCCTCGACTTCTTCAGCGGCCTGATCGTGGTCGCCGCCTTCATGGCCGCCGTCGGCTGGCTGGTCGACCGCTTCCTGATCGAGCGGGTGCGCGGCCAGGGTGAGGAGCCCGGCATCCTGCTGACCATCGGCCTGTCGATCTTCCTGGTCAACGGCACGCTCCTGCTGGTCGGTCCGGCACCCATGAAGGTGGCCGGCGCGGTGGCCGAGGGGCCGCTGTTCTTCGGCCCGATCGCGGTGACCAAGCTGCGCCTGCTGGCCGTGGCGGTGGGCATCGCGCTGATCGTCGGCGCCCATCTGCTGATCCGCCGGACCCGGCTGGGGGCCGCCATGCGCGCCACCTTCCAGGACCCGATGGCGGCCAGCCTCGCCGGCATCCGCACCGGCCACGTCTACGCCGCCACCTTCGCGCTGGGCTGCACGCTGGCCGCCCTGTCGGGGATGCTGCTGGCCTCCATCTACTCCGCCCAGGCGTCGGTCGGCGGGCTGATCAGCCTGAAGAGCTTCGTCGTGGTGATCCTCGGCGGCATGGGCAGCTTCGCGGGCGCTATCGCCGGAGGCCTGCTGCTGGGCGTCGCCGAGGCGATGTGGGGCGGTTACGTCTCCATGGGCATGGTGGACGTCATCGGCTTCGTCCTGGTCATCCTGATCCTGCTGTTCCGGCCCCAGGGCCTGTTCTCGATCCGCACGGAAAGGGCCTGACATGACCCTGGAACGCAACATCCTCCTGGCCTTCCTGGCGGGGGCGGCGCTTCTGCCCTTCGCGGTGACGGACCAGTACATCCTGCACCTCGCCATCATGGCGCTGTTCTACGCGGTGCTGGCGAGCAGCCTCAATCTGGTGGTCGGCTATGTCGGCGAATTCTCGCTGGGTCACACCGCCTTCCTCGGCACCGGCGCCTACACGGCGGCGCTGCTGTCCACCCAGGCCGGGATGCCGATGTGGGTGACGATCCCGCTGGCCGGGCTGGTCTCCGCCGTCTTCGGCTTCGCCATCGGGGCGATCACGCTGCGGCTGCAAGGCCCCTATTTCGTGATCGTCACCCTGTCCTTCGCCGAGGTGCTGCGCATCGTCGCCAACAACTGGATCGCGGTGACCAACGGCCCGATGGGGCTGGCGGGCGTCGGCCAGACTCTGTTCGGGGACGTGGCCGTCACCGACAAGGCCGGCTTCTTCCTGATCGTGCTCGGCATCGCCGCGGTGGCGCTCTACCTCTCCTACCGCTTCGTCTATTCGAACGCCGGGCGGGCGGCGGTGGCGGTGCGCGAGAACCGCTACGTGGCGCAGTCCATCGGCGTCGATCCCTTCGGCACGGCCATGCAGGCCTTCGTGCTGGGCGCCTTCCTAGCCGGCTTGGCCGGAGGCTTCTACGCCCACTACATCTCCTTCGTCGGGCCGGAGGTGTTCCGCTTCGCCTTCATGGCGACGATGATCATCATGGTTCTGCTGGGCGGCAAGGGCACGCTGATCGGCCCGCTGGCCGGCGCCGTGATCGTGACCGTGCTGGAGGAATATCTGCGCGAGGTGCAGGAACTCCGCCTCACCCTGTTCGGGCTGATCGTCATGGCCATCGTCCTGTTCCTGCCCAACGGCCTGATGGGCTTCATCGCCCTGCGCCGCGAGCAGCAGGCCGCCAAGCCGCCCCTCAACGCCGCGAAGGAGCGCACCGTATGACGGCGACAACCGAACGGCAGCCGCTGCTGCGCGCCGACGACCTGACCATGACCTTCGGCGGCATCACCGCGGTGAAGGACTTCAGCTTCCACATCGAGCCCGGCGAAATCGTCGGCCTGATCGGCCCCAACGGCGCCGGCAAGACCACCTGCTTCAACATGCTGACCGGCTTCTACGCGCCGAGCAACGGGCGGGTGCGCTTCAAAGGGCAGGACATCACCAACCGCAAGCCCCACGCCATCGCCCGGCTCGGCCTCGTCCGCAGCTTCCAGAAGACCAACGTCATGAAGCGGCTGACGGTCTTCGAGAATGTGCTGACCGGCCATTACATGGCGAGCCGGCAATCCCTCCTCGCCACCTTCTTCCCCGGCGAGGCGGTGCGCCGCGCCGAGCGGGAGGCGCGGGAGAGTGCGGCCGCCATCGTCGAGACCATGGGTCTGGCCCAGCGCATGAACGCCCCGGCGCATCTGCTGTCCTGCGGCGAGTTGCGCCTGCTGGAGGTCGCGGTGGCGCTGGCCGCCAAGCCCAGCCTGCTGATGCTCGACGAACCCGCCGCCGGGCTGAACAGCCACGAGGCCGGGACCTTCGGCGCGGTGCTGAAGACGTTGATCGGACGCAGCATCGACGCGCTGCTGATCGTGGAGCACAACATGGATCTGGTCATGTCGGTGTCCGACCGGATCGTCGTCCTCAACTTCGGCCGCAAGCTGGCCGAGGGCCGGCCCGCCGAGATCCTGGAGAACCGGCAGGTCGCCGAAGCCTATCTCGGAAAGGCCGCCGCATGACGCTGCTCTCCGAATCCCCCTCCCTCTCCGCCATGGCTCAGCCCGGCGCCGCTCAGGTCCTCGCCGTGGAGGGGCTGCACGTCGCCTACGGCTCCACCGCCGCGCTGCACGGCGTGTCGCTGGACGTGCGGGCCGGCGAGACGGTCGCCCTGATCGGCGCCAACGGCGCCGGCAAGAGCACCATCCTGCGGGCCATCTCCGGTCTGCTGAAGGCGCGCTCCGGCACCATCGTCTGGAACGGCAAGCCGATCGCCAACCTGCCCGCCGACCGCATCGTCGCCGCCGGCATCGCCCACTGCCCGGAGGAACGGCACGTCTGGCCGAACATGACGGTGCAGGAGAACATCGCGCTCGGCGCCTATCTCTGCCGCTCGCGCGAGGAGGTGCAGCGGCGCATCGGCATGGCCTTCCACCGCTTCCCCCGGCTGCGCGAGCGGTCGCGCCAGATGGCCGGGACGCTCAGCGGCGGCGAGCAGCAGATGCTCGCCATCGCCCGCGCGCTGATGTCGGAGCCGCGGCTGCTGATGCTGGACGAGCCCAGCCTCGGCCTCAGCCCGAAGATGGCCGACGAGGTGTTCGACGTGGTGCGCTCCGTCAACGCCCACGGCGTGACCGTCCTGCTGGTAGAGCAGAACATCCACAACGCGCTGGGCGTCGCCAGCCGGGCCTATGTGGTCAAGACGGGCCGCATCACCGCCAGCCGCCCCTCGGCGGAGCTGCGCGGCGATCCCGACCTGCTGCGCGCCTATCTGGGCGGCTGAGGCCGCCACACGGCGAAAGGCCGTGTCACGAATAATTAAACGAACGACCGAACAATTCTCGGTCGCCGTTCTTCAGGAGGCAAGAGTGCGAACCAACATGCGAATTGGCATCGTCGGCGGCGGCATCGGCGGCGTCGCGCTGGCCGGCAGCCTGCTCCAGCGCGGCTTCGAGGTCCGCCTGTTCGAGCGGGCGCCGGGCTTCGGCGAGATCGGCGCCGGCATCCAGATGACGCCGAACGCGGTGAAGGTCATCAAGTCGCTGGGGCTGCTCGACAAGATGCTGGCCGCCGGCTTCCTGCCGCAATCGCTGGTCGGGCGCAACTGGCGCAGCGGGCGGGAGACCTTCCGCACGCCGCTGATCGAGACCTGCCCGGTGCTCTACGACGCGCCCTTCATCCACATCCACCGCGCCGACCTGCACGCCATCCTGGCCTCGCTGGTCCCGGAGAGCGTCGCCAATTTCGGGGTGGGCTGCACCGGCGTGCGCCAGGACAAGAGCACGGCGGTCGCCAGCTTCAGCGACGGCAACGAGTACGAGGCCGACCTGATCGTCGGCGCCGACGGCGTGCGCTCCGTCGTGCGCTCCGCCCTGTTTGGGCCGGAGGCACCGCGCTTCACCGGCCACATGTGTTACCGCGCCGTGGTGCCGACCGGCGGCGTGGTGGACTACGTCAGCCCCGACGCCTCCTTCTGGTTCGGGCCGCACAGCCACGTCGTGACCTACTACGTGCGTGGCGGCAAGGCCGTGAACATCGTGGCGGTCGCCGAGACCAAGGAGTGGGTCGAGGAGTCCTGGAACGCCCCCAGCAGCAAGGAGGAGATGCTCGGCGCCTTCCGCGGCTGGCACCGCAACGTGGAGACGCTCTTCAGCAAGGTGGACCAGGTCTACAAATGGGGCCTGTTCGACCGCGACCCGATGACGAGCTGGTCGAAGGGCCGCATCACGCTGATGGGCGACGCGGCACACCCCATGCTGCCCTTCCTCTCGCAGGGGGCGGCGATGGCGATCGAGGACGCCCACGTGCTGGCCGAATCCCTGAAGGGGCACGGGAGCGACGTGGCCTCGGCGCTGCGCGATTACGAGGCGGAGCGGCTTCCCCGCACCAGCCGCGTCCAGTTGGAGGCGCGGGAGCGCGGGCGGACCTACCACCTGCCCTCCCCGCTGGCCCAGGCGAAGCGCGACTTCATGTACTGGCTGCGCGGCCTGTTCAACCCGCAGGCCACCGGCATCCAGGCCAACTGGGTCTACCAGTACGACGCCCGCGCCTTCCGCCCGAACCTCTCCGACAAGCCGCGCCTCGTGGCGTGAGCGGGCGTTGCTTGCCCCCTCCCTAACCCTCCCCCGCTAACGCAGGGGAGGGGACAAAACTCCCTCCCCTGCGAAGCGGGGGAGGGCTGGGGTGGGGGCCAGCCGCCACAAGACCTCTCCAAGGACCGACCATGACCAACAAGACCTACCGCATCGGCCAGATCGTCCCCAGCTCCAACACGACCATGGAGACGGAAATCCCGGCGATGCTGACCGCCCACGCGCTGGCGCACGGCACCCGCTTCACCTTCCATTCCAGCCGCATGCGCATGAAGACGGTGAAGAAGGAGGAACTCGCCGCCATGGACGCCGAGTCCGACCGGTGCGCGCTGGAGCTGTCGGACGCCCGCGTCGATGTGCTGGGCTACGCCTGCCTCGTCGCCATCATGAGCATGGGCAAGGGTTACCACCGCGTCTCGCAGGAGCGGCTGCACGGGCGCACCGTCGAGAATGGCGGGGCCGCCCCGGTCATCACCAGCGCGGGCGCGCTCGTCGACGGGCTGCATGTGCTAGGTGCCAAGAAGATCGCCCTCGTCGCCCCCTACATGAAGCCGCTGGCCCAGCTCGTCGTCGATTACATCGAGCATGAGGGCGTGCAGGTCGTCGACTGGCGCGCGCTGGAGATCCCCGACAATCTGGAAGTCGGGCGCCACGACCCGTCCCGTTTGCCGGGGATCGTCGCCGGCCTGGACACCGCCGGGGTGGACGCCGTGGTGCTGTCGGCCTGCGTCCAGATGCCGTCGCTGCCCGCCATCGCGCAGGTCGAGGCGATGACCGGCAAGCCGGTGCTGAGCGCCGCCGTCGCCACCACCTACGCCAAGCTGAAGGCGCTGGGCCTGCCGACGCGCGTTCCGGGGGCCGGCGCCCTGCTCTCCGGCGCCTACTGACGGGGGATGCCATGACCAGCAGCACCTACCGCTACGGCGCGAACGTCCGCGCCAACGGCATCCGCCAGCATTACCTGCGTTACGGCGGCCAGGGGCGTCCCGTCGTCATCGTACCGGGCATCACCAGCCCCGCCGTCACCTGGGGCTTCGTCGCGGAGCGCTTCGGGCGCAGCTTCGACACCTACGTGCTCGACGTGCGGGGCCGCGGCCTGTCGGAGGCGTCGGACGCGCTCGACTACGGGCTCGACGCCATGGCGGCCGACGTGGCGGCCTTCGCCGCGGCGCTGGGCCTGCGCGACTACGCGCTGGTCGGCCATTCCATGGGCGCCCGCATCGGCCTGCGCGCCGTCAGCCGCCATGGCGCCGCCCCGGCGCGGCTGGTCATGGTCGATCCGCCGGTCTCCGGGCCGGGCCGCCGCCCCTACCCGGCGCAGTTGCCCTGGTACGTGGATTCCATCCGCCTCATGCGCGAGGGCGCCGACCTGGAGGCGATGCGGCCCTTCTGCCCGACCTGGACGGAGGAACAGCTCCGCCTGCGCGCCGAATGGCTGCACACCTGCGACGAGCGGGCCATCGTCACCGCCTTCAACGACTTCCAGACCGACGACATCCACGCGGACTTCCCGCGCATCCCCTGCCCGGCCCTGCTGATCGCCGCCGGGCGCGGCGACGTGATCCGGCCGGAGGAGGAGGAGGAGATCCGCCGGCTCCAGCCCGAGCTGGCCGTCACCCGCGTCGAGGGCGCCGGGCACATGATCCCCTGGGACGATGCGGAGGGCTTCTACCGCGCCTTCGGCACGTTCCTCGGCACCGCCGTCTGACCGCCCATCCGGAAAAGGACACGCATCATGCCCGTCAGTGACGCCGATATGGTCCGCGCCTGGACCCATGTTCTGACCCTGTCGAAGCTGAAGCCGCAGGAGGTGGTCACCGTCCTGACCAGCGACGGCACCCACCCGCAGACCCTGCGCACCGCCCTGATCGCCGCCTCCACCCTGGGGGCGCGGGTCAACCGGCTGGACCTGCCGCCGGTGAACGCGGAGCACGCCCACAGCCGCGACAGCCTCGCCTATCTCGGCACCACACCGCTGACCGGAAACCGCGCCGCCATGGCCGCGCTGAAGGAAAGCGATCTGGTTCTGGACCTGATGACCCTGCTCTTCTCGCCGGAGCAGATGGAGATCCTGGAGAGCGGCACCAAGATCCTGCTGGCCGTCGAACCGCCGGAGGTGCTGGTCCGCCTGCTGCCCAGCCTGGAGGACAAGGCGACCGTCGGCGAGGCCACGGCGCTGCTGAAGGCGGCCAAGGAGATGCACGTCACCTCGCGCGCCGGCACCGACCTGCGCCTGCCCATCGGCGAGTTCCCGACGGTCCAGGAATACGGCTTCGTCGACGAGCCGGGGCGCTGGGACCATTGGCCGAGCGGCTTCGGCTTCACCTTCCCCAACGAGGGGCAGGCGAGCGGGCGGATCGTGCTCGACAAGGGCGACATCCTCTTGCCGATGAAGTCCTACCTGACCTCGCAGGTCGAGATGACGGTGGAGAAGGGTTACGTCACCGCCATCACCGGCGGGTTGGACGCCGATCTGCTGAACGACTACATGGACGCCTTCGCCGACCCGGAGGCCTACGCCATCTCCCACATCGGCTGGGGCACGCAGAAGCGGGCGCGCTGGTCGACGCTCGGCCTCTACGACCGCGAGCAGACGCTGGGCATGGACGCGCGGGCCTTCGCCGGGAACTTCCTCTTCTCGCTCGGCCCCAACAACGAGGCGGGCGGGTCGCGCACCACCGCCTGCCACATCGACATCCCCATGCGGAACTGCACGGTCAGCCTGGACGGGCGCGAGGTCGTCCGCGAGGGCAAGCTGCTCGCCGGAAAGGAACTCGCATGAGCGCTACGGAACAGGCCGTCTACGAGCGGCAGGGCTTCGGCCGATCGCTGGGCATCCAGGGCCGGATCGGGCTGCTGATCGTCGATTTCGTCAACGGCTTCGCCGATCCGGCGGTGTTCGGCGGCGGCAACATCGCGCCGGCCATTGCCCGCACGGCGGAGGTGCTGGAGAAGGCCCGCGCCATGGGCTGGGCGGTCGCCCACAGCCGGATCGTCTACGCCGAGGACGGGTCGGACGGGAACGTCTTCTCCATCAAGGTGCCGGGCATGCAGACCCTGACCGAGCACGCCGCCATCAGCGCCATCGTACCGGAGTTGACTCCGGTGCCGGGGGAGCTGGTGGTGCGCAAGACGGTCCCGTCGGCCTTTTTCGGGACCGGGCTGGCGCCGTGGTTGACACAGCGCGGCGTCGAGACTCTTTTGATCGCCGGAGCGACGACGAGCGGCTGCGTGCGGGCCAGCGTGGTGGACGCCATGTGCCACGGCTTCCGCCCGGTCGTCATGGCCGATTGCGTGGGCGACCGCGCCCTGGCGCCACATGAGGCCAACCTGTTCGACATCGGCCAGAAATACGGCGACGTGGTTCCGGCGGAGCGGATTCTCGCGCTATGAGGATGGAACAGAGTTGAAAGAAGGATCGGGCGTTGCACCATGTTAGACGTTCCATCCGAAGAGCGCCGCCGGGATTGAGATGAGCCGACCGATGAGCAGAATCCAGGACAGCACGCCCGTTGCCGACTCCGTGCCGGAGAGCGGCACCGCGCGGGGCCGCCCCGCGCGCGGCCGCCGCGCCGGCCCGGGCCGTCCGGAGGGCACCAGCAACGTGCGCGACCAGATCCTGGACGCGGCGGAGCTGGAGTTCGCCAACCTCGGCTACGCCGGCACCAGCCTGCGCAACGTCGCCGACCGGGCTGAGGTGACCCAGGCCCTCATCAGCTATTACTTCGGGTCCAAGCACGGTCTGTTCGAGGAGGTCTTCCTGCGTCGTGGCCGGAAGATCGCCGACGAGCGCATGGAGCGGCTGGAGGCGCTGCGCCGTGGGCCCACGCCGCCGCCGGTGCGCGACATCGTCTACGCCTTCCTGATGCCGGCGCTGGCGATGCGCGAGACGGAGGGGGGCCGCACCTTCATGCGCCTCCAGGCCCGGCTGCACACCGAGCCGCCGGAGATTTCCTACAAGCTGCGCAACGAGGCTTATGACGCCTCAACCCGCATCTTCGCCGCCGCGCTGAAGGAGGCGTTGCCGCATCTGTCGGAGCGGGACGTCTATTGGCGGATGACGCTGATGATCGGCGCCTATCTCTACGCTTTCTCCGACACCCACCGGCTGGAGGAGCTGGCGCCGGGCATCTGCAACCCCGGCGACCCGGACGAGATCATCACGGAGATCAGCAGCTTCGTCAGCGCCGGCATGCTGGCTCCGGTGCCGGAACCGGCGCAGGCGCCGGGGCGGAGGAAGCGGGGGTAGTTTTTTGGAAAGTGGCTGCGGTGCGCCCCCACCCAACCCTCCCCCGCTACGCAGGGGAGGGCTTTTTTCTCCTCCCCCTGCGAAGCGGGGGGAGGTCGGGAGGGGGGCACCGCCGCAACCACTCACCCCACCCCACCCGTCGATCCCCGCGCCACGCAGGTCCCCGACAGCACCACCTTGCGCGTCGCCCGCTCCGGATCGTCGAGCCGTTCGAACAGCAGAGTCATCGCCGCCCGCCCGATCTCGTGGACCGGCTGTTCGATCACCGTCAGGCCGGGGCCGACCAGCTCCGTCCACGGCTCGTTGTCGAAGCCGGCGACCGCAAGATCGCCGGGAATCGTCAGCCCCAGCGTCCGCGTCGCCTTCACCACCCCCATCAGCAGCAGGCTGTTGCTGACCATCACCGCGTCCGGCATAGCGCCGGACCGCCGCGCCTCCGCCAGCCAGCGGGCGATCTCCGCCTCCGCCGCCTCGGCGGTCGGCGGGACGAAGCGGGCCTCCGCGTGCAGCCCGTGGGCGGCCAGCGCCGCCTGATAGCCGGCGTGGCGCTCCACCGCCGTGGTGCTGGTGTTGCCGAACAGGCCGGCGATGCGGCGGTAGCCCCGCGCGTGCAAATGATCGACCAGCAGGGCGGCGGCCTGCGGGTTGTCCAGCACCACCGAATCGAACCGCCCGGCGGGCGCGCTGCGGTCGATCAGCACCACCGGGAAGTCGAGGTCGGCCCGGTCGAGCTGGGCCAGCGTCGCGCGGGTCGGCGCGAAGATCAGGCCGGTCACCCGCTCCTCCTGCATCAGCCGCAGGTACATGGCCTCCCGCTCCGGGTTCTCGTCGGTGTTGCACAGGATCACCCGCATCCCGGCCTGGAAGGCGGCATCCTCCACCGCGCGGCTGACCGCGGTGAAGAAAGGGTTGCGGATGTCCGAGACGATCAGCCCGATGGTCTGGGAATGTTGCGAGCGCAGCCGCCGCGCCGACAGGTTCGGGCGGTAGCCGGTGGCCCGCACCGCGTCCTCCACCCGCGCGCGCAGCGCGTCGCTGACCGGGCCGTTGCTGAGCACCCGCGACACCGTGGCGACCGAGACGCCGGCCTCGCGGGCGACGTCTTTGATTCCGATGGCTTTGACGCTGTCGCCCATGATGATCCGGTCACCGATCCGTCGTGAAACTGTTTTTGAAATCGTTTCCATCCCTTAGGGCCAATCTACCGCCCCATACGACACAGTCTGCCCGAAGGAGTCGGCGGATTCAATGCAAACTCCGTTGACAGTGGCTGATGTAATCGTTTTCAATAACAGCGCTGCAAGGACGACACCCAAGACCGCCCGGCACCAAACCGAACGGAGGAGACGGACCCGCCATGGCACCCGACACCAACACCGCCATTATGCCCACCGGCCTGCCTCCTGACTTGCTTCGGCTGAACGCCAGCCCGGCCGGCAAGGAGGAGGCGATCCGCGAGGCCGCCCAGCTGCTGATCGCCGCGGGCTGCATCGATCCGGCCTACGCCGCCAGCATGCTGCGCCGGGAAGCGGTGGCGAACACCTTCCTCGGCCATGGCGTCGCCATCCCCCACGGCATGGTCGAGGACCGCGGCATGGTCCGCCGCAACGGCATCGCCGTTCTCCAGGTGCCGGGCGGCGTCGAGTGGAATCCCGGCCAGACGGCCCATCTGGTGGTCGCCATCGCCGCCCAGTCCGACGCCCACATCGCCGTGCTGCGCCGCCTGACCCGGCTGATGCAGGACGAGGCGCGGCTGACCGCCCTGTTCACCGTCACCGACCCCGCCGCCCTCGCCGCCGCCCTCGGCGAGGACGCGCCGGCGACCGCCCCCACCACGCCGGGCGGCGATCTGGCGGAGCGGTTCGACTGGGTGGTCGATTACCCCACCGGCCTGCACGCCCGCCCGGCCACCGCCTGGGTGGAGACGGCGCGCGCCTCGGCCGCCCGCATCCAGGTCCGCCACGGCGATCTGTTGGCCGACGCCAAGGCGCTGGTGGCTCTGCTCCAGCTCGGCCTGCGCGCCGGCGACAGCGTGGTCGTCTCGGCGGAGGGCGACGACGCCGTGGCGGCGCTCGCCCGCATGAAGGCGACCATCACCCGCCTGACCGCGCGCGAGAAGGCGGACGCCGCCGCCGCGGCGCAGAAGTCCCGCGCGCCCGCGCGCGGCTGGACGCCGCCGAACCCGCTGCCCGCCGTTCCGGGAATCGCCGCCAGCCCCGGCCTCGCCATCGGGCCGGTGCATGTGCTGCCGCGCGCCGTCGTCTCCGTTCCCGACGAGCCGGTCTCGCTGATCGAGGGCGGCGACCGCCTGCACGAGGCGCTGAGCCTGACCCGCCAGACCCTGAAGGCGCTGGCCGACGACACCGCCCGCCGCCTCGGGCCGTCGGAGGCGGCGATCTTCACCGCCCAGGCGGAGATCCTGAACGACACCGACCTCGTGACGCTGGCCTGCCAGCTGATGGTCGAGGGGCACGGCGTCGCCTGGTCCTGGCATCAGGCGGTGGAGCGCACCGCCGCCGGGCTGGCCGCGCTCGACAACCCGGTCCTGGCCGGGCGCGCCGCCGACCTGCGCGACGTCGGCCAGCGCGTCCTGGCGCGGATCGACCCGGCGCTGCGCACCGGCGGCGCGCCGGACCTGCCGGACACCCCCTGCATCCTGATCGCCGAGGACCTGTCGCCCTCCGACACGGCGGCGCTGGACATGGCGCGGGTGATCGGGCTGGCGACGGCGCAGGGCGGCCCGACCTCGCACACCGCCATCCTGGCGCGCACGCTGGGCCTGCCGGCCATGGTGGCGGGCGGCGCGGCGCTGATGGAGCTGGCGAACGGCACCCCGGCCATCCTCGACGGCCAGACCGGACGCCTGCACCTGTCCCCCGCCGAGGCCGACACCGCCGACGCCCGCGCCTGGATCGCGCGGGAGGAGGCCCGCAAGGCCGAGGAGGAGGCCCGGCGCGGCCTGCCCGCCCGCACCCGCGATGGCCACGAGGTGGAGATCGGCGCCAACGTCAACCGCCCCGATCAGGTGGCGGTCGCCCTGTCGCAGGGGGCGGAGAGCGTCGGCCTGATGCGCACCGAGTTCCTGTTCCTGGAGCGCGGCGACGCCCCCGGCGAGGACGAGCAGTACGAAACCTACCGCGGCATGCTGACCGCGCTGGAGGGCCGGCCGCTGATCGTCCGCGCGCTCGACATCGGCGGCGACAAGCAGGTGCCGCACCTCCAGCTCCCCCACGAGGAGAATCCCTTCCTCGGCGTGCGCGGCGCCCGCCTGCTGCTGCGCAGGCCCGAGCTTCTGGAGACTCAGCTCCGCGCCCTCTACCGCGCCGCCAAGGACGCCAAGGGCAAGGACGGAGGGGCCCTGTCGATCATGTTCCCGATGATCACGGCGCTGGGCGAGGTGCAGGTCCTGCGCGCCGCCTGCGACCGCATCCGGGCGGAGTTGGACGCCCCGGCCGTGCCGCTGGGCATCATGGTCGAGGTTCCGGCGGCGGCCATTCAGGCCGACGTGCTGGCCCGCCACGTCGACTTCTTCTCCATCGGCACCAACGACCTGACGCAGTACGCGCTGGCCATCGACCGCCAGCACCCCGAACTGGCGGCGGAGGCCGACAGCCTGCACCCCGCCGTCCTGCGGCTGATCCGCCTGACGGTGGAGGGGGCGGAGCGGCACGGGCGCTGGGTCGGCGTCTGCGGCGGCATCGCCGGCGACCCCTTCGGCGCGGCCCTGCTGACCGGGCTCGGCGTGAGCGAGCTGTCGATGACGCCACGCGACATTCCCGCCGTGAAGGACCGGCTGCGCGGCAGCGACCTGTCCGCCCTGAAGGACGCCGCGCAACGGGCGCTGGACTGCGAGACCGCCGACGCGGTGCGCGCGCTCGACGGAGACGAGGCATGAGCAGGCCCGAAGAGGACATCCGGCCCGTCGTCACCGTCACGCTGAACCCGGCCATCGACCAGACCATCACGGTGGAGGCGCTGCGCCCCGGCCATGTCCACCGGGCCGGCGCCGTGCGGCGCAACGCCGGGGGCAAGGGGGTGAACGTGGCGAGCTGCCTCGCCGACTGGGGCACGCCGGTCATCGCCACCGGCCTGCTGGGCGACGGCAACGCCGCGGCTTTCGAGGCGCTGTTCGCCGCCAAGGGCATCGCCGACCGCTTCGTCCGGCTGCCCGGCGAGACGCGCGTCAACGTCAAGATCGCCGACCTCGCCGCCGCCGACACCACCGACCTCAACCTGCCCGGCCTGACCGCCGACGCCGACGCGCTCGACCGCGTGCGCCGCACTTTGCGGGAGCTGGTCCTGCCGGGCACGCCGGTCCTGCTGGCGGGAAGCCTGCCGGACGGATTGCCAGCGGACAGCTACGCGACGCTGACCGCAGACCTGCGCGCCCAGGGCGCCCGCGTGGTTCTGGACAGCAGCGGCCCGCCCCTGGCGGCGGCGCTGGCCGCCCCGGACCTGCCCTTCTGCATCAAGCCGAACCGGCACGAGCTGGAAGCCTGGGCCGGAAGGCCCCTTCCCGCCACCGCCGACCTGCTGGAGGCGGCGCGCGGCCTGCATCGCAGCGGCGTCGCGGTGGTGGTGGTCTCGCTGGGGGCGGATGGCGCGCTGTTCGTGGCCGACGGCCCGGCGCTGCACGCACGCCTGCCGGCGGTCGACGCGCTGAGCACGGTGGGGGCCGGCGACGCCATGGTGGCGGGGCTGATCGCCGCCTTTGGAGCCGAGCTGCCACTGGAGGGCATCGCCCGCCTGTCCGTGGCCTTCGCCACGGCGAAGCTCGGCTGCTTCGGACCCAACCTGCCGGGGGCGGACGCGGTCCGCGCGCTGGCCGGACAGGTCGAACTCTCAACGCTTTAATGAACGGGGAGCGGGCGACCGCTCGGGAGGAAACCATGGCGAACATGCTGGCCGTGATCGCGGCGGGCGATCTCAGCACCCAGGCCGTCCTGGCCGCCGAAGCGCTGCGCAAGGCCGCGGCGGCGCTCGGTCACACCATCCAGGTGGAGGTGCGCTCCAGCCTCGGCGTGCGCAACACGCTGCCCGCCGGGGCAGCGCAGGGCGCGCAGGGGGTCATTCTCGTCGGCTCCGGCGATCTGGGCGAGGAGCGCTTCGCCGGGCTGAAGCGCAGCGCCGCGGCGCTCGACGCCGTGCTGCGCGACGCGCGGGCCGTGCTGGAGCAGGCTCTGGCACCCGCCCAGGCCCCGGCCCAAGCTCCGGCGCAAACGGGCACGAAGAAGATCGTCGCCATCACCTCCTGCCCCACCGGCATCGCCCACACCTTCATGGCGGCAGAGGGCATCCAGCAGGCCGCCCAGGCGCTGGGCCACACCGTGCGGGTGGAGACGCAGGGCTCGGTCGGGGCGCGCGACACGCTGACCGAGCAGGAGATCCGCGAGGCCGACGTCGTGCTGATCGCCGCCGACACGCAGGTGGACCTCGCCCGCTTCGCCGGCAAGCGCGTCTTCAAGAGCGGCACCAAGCCCGCCATCAACGACGGGCGCGCCCTGGTCGAACGCGCGCTGGCCGAGGCGCAGCCCCACGGCGCCGCCCCGGCGCGCGCCGACGGCGTGGCGGCGGGCAAGGCGGAGCCGGCGGCAGCGCAGCGCAGCGGCCCCTACAAGCATCTGATGACCGGCGTGTCCTTCATGCTGCCCTTCGTGGTGACCGGCGGCCTGCTGATCGCCATCGCCTTCGCGCTCGGCGGCATCTACGTGTTCGAGGACAGCCAGCAGGGCACGCTGGGCAACGCGCTGTTCCAGATCGGGGCCAAGGGCGCCTTCGCGCTGATGGTTCCGGCGCTGGCCGGCTACATCGCCTTCTCCATCGCCGACCGTCCGGGCATCACGCCGGGCATGGTGGGCGGCATCCTGGCCGCCAACCTCGGCGCCGGCTTCCTCGGCGGCATCGTCGCGGGCTTCATCGCCGGCTACGCCACCAGCTTCCTCAACCGCAACATCCGGCTGCACAAGAATCTGGAAGGGCTGAAGCCGGTGCTGATCCTGCCGCTGCTCGGCTCGCTGGTCACCGGCCTCGCCATGATCTATGTGGTCGGCGCCCCGGTGGCGGAGGCCCTGGCGACGCTCAGCGCCTGGCTGAAGGGCATGCAGGGCAGCAGCGCGATCCTGCTCGGCCTGCTGATCGGCGCCATGATGGCCTTCGACATGGGCGGGCCGGTCAACAAGGCCGCCTATGCCTTCTCCACCGGCCTGATCGCGTCCCAGGTCTACACCCCGATGGCCGCCGCCATGGCCGCCGGCATGGTGCCGCCGTTGGGCCTGGCGCTCGCCACCAAGCTGTTCGCCGACCGCTTCACTCGGGAGGAGCGGGAGGCCGGCAACGCCGCGGGCATCCTGGGCATCGCCTTCATCACCGAGGGCGCCATCCCCTTCGCCGCCCGCGACCCGCTGCGCGTCATCCCGGCGCTGGTGCTCGGCGCGGCGCTGACCGGCGCCATTTCCATGGGTATCGGGGCGGAGCTGAAGGTCCCGCACGGCGGCATCTTCGTCCTGCCCATCCCCAACGCCGTCACCCATCTGGCTGGCTACGTCGTCGCTCTGGTCGCCGGGACCGTCACCACGGCGGTCGCACTGCGCGTCCTGAAGCGTTCGGTCAGTACCGTGGTGACGGCGTAACAGCGCTGCGAAAACGTCGCCGAGATGAAAACGTTTACATAACCCCTGGACAGAACGCCTCGTCAGCCCTATCTTTCTTTTGCTGCCTCGGCAGCACGCTCTATAGGGCGTTTCCTCCCTAGACTCAGGCCACGCATGGTTTCCATGCGTGGCTTTTTTTCTGTCTGCTGTTCCATCCGGGGCCGGTCCCAAATCTCTCCCTTGCCCGGACCGGGCGAACCTGAGAAGCCGGAGACGAAACGCACGAGGACCCGAATGCCCCGCAACAGACCGATCATCGCAGCGCTGGCGGCCACCGCGGCCCTGGCCGCCGGATGCACCGATGTGAAGGAAAGCCTTCCGTCCCGGACCGCCACCGAACAGCTTCTGATCTCCAGCGCCGCCGACAACGCTGCCGACCGCCTGCGGCTGAATCTTCCGGCGGACAAGCGGGCCTTTCTGGACACCGGAAACTTCGACGGCACCGATTCCAAATACGCCGCCAGCGCAATCAAGGAATCGCTGCTGCGCCAGGGCATCCGCCTCGTCAACGATCGCGCCGCCGCCGACACGATCATCGAGATCCGGCTGGGCGCCCTGTCGGTGAACCAGAGCAAGACGGTGCTGGGCATCCCCCCGATCACTCTGCCCGGCACGATCACCCTGCCGGAGGCGTCGGTCTACAGCTCCACCGAGAACCAGGCGGTCGCAAAATTCTCCGCCTTCGCCTACGACAACCAGAGCGGCGCCCTGGTCGCCTCGACGGAGCCGGCCTACGGCCTGTCGGGCGAGCAGAGCTACCGGGCGATGACGCTGTTCTCCTGGCGCACCTCACCCCCCTACCCCGAAGACACCAACTGACGACACCAATTGACGCGGGCATTTCCGCGCAAATTTTGCGTCCAACCAAAGCCATAGCCGCATTCCCTGGCGCGGCTGGAGGTGGACGCGTAACATCCTGCGGCCCCGAGGGGCCACAGCATCAGGCGCAGAGGCAAAGGCATCGTGGACGACCACAGGGCGGGGGAGGACAGCGGCGTCCGACGATCGGAACGGCTGCTGTTCGCCCAGAACACCGCCCTGGGGCGGGCGATCGGCGGCGCCGGGCTGGACGAGGTGCTGGCCCTGCTGGTGCGGGCGGGCGCCGATCCGCTCGGCGCGCGGGCGGCCATCTTCCTGGTGAACGAAGGCGGCCTCACCCTGCGCTTCGCCGTGGCGGCGGGCCTGCCGGACTCCTTCACACAGGTGGTGGACGGGTTGGAGATCGGCCCGCAAGCCCCCTCCTGCGGTCTGGCCGCCCACAGCGGGGAACGGGTGGTCGTCGAGAATGTCGCCCTGGACCCGCGCTGGGCGCCCCACCACGCGCTGACGCGGGAGCATGGCATCGCCGCCTGCTGGTCCACCCCGATCCGCGCGGTCGGCGGCGCGATCCTGGGCGTCTTCACCATCTTCCACGCCGCCCCCTGCGTCCCCGGCCCGCTGGATCTGGAGACGGTGGATCGGCTGACCCACACCGCCGCCCTGTTGATCGAGCGGGACCGGACGGAGCGGGAGCGCCAGTCCAGCGAGGCGCTGCTGTCCTCGGTTCTGGAGCATCTGCCGGTCGGCGTCGCCGTCTACGACGCGCAGGGGCGCACCACCCGCAACAACCGGCTGATGCGCGACTACACCAACGGCTCCTTGCCATCCGCCGACGACCGGGAGGCTCCGCGTTGGCGCGCCTACCACCTCGACGGGCGGCCGGTCGAGCGCGAGGATTTCGCGGGCGCACGCGCCCTGCGCGGCGAGATCGTGGTGCCCGGCATGGACTTCCTGCACCGCGCCACCGACGGGACGGAGCATTGGACGCGCGTGTCGGCGGCCCCGTTGCGCGACGGCGGCGGGCGGATCACCGGCGTGCTCGCCGTGGTCAGCGACATTGACGCCGAGAAGCGGGCGGCGCAGGGCTTGGCCGCGGCGCTGGAGGAGGCCCGCCGCAGCGAGCTGGTGGCCCACGAGATGAGCCACCGCATCATGAACAGCTTCCAGCTTCTGCACGGGCTGGTGTCGATGCAGACCGCCACGGTCACCGACCCGGCGGCGCGCAAGGCGGTGGAGCAGGCCTTTTCCCGCATCCAGGCGATGGCGCTGGTGCAGCGCCGCCTGTTCGAGGCGACGCGCAACGACCTCGCCACGCTCGACGCGGCCGACTATCTGCAGCGGTTGGGGGAAAGCCTGACCGGCGCCTTCATCGATTCGGACCGCTGCACCCTGGTCATCGACGCCGCGCACGGAATCCCGATGCCCGCCGCGCAGGCCTCGTCCATGGGGCTTATCGTGACGGAACTGGTGCTGAACGCCCTGAAGCACGCCTTCGGCGCCCAGCAGCGGGGAACGGTGACGGTCCGCTTCGAAGCCTGCGGAGACGACCGCCGGCTGACGGTGACCGACGACGGAACCGGCCTGCCGGACGGTGCCGGCACGGTGAAGCCCGCCGGTTCGGGGCAGGGCATGGGCATGACGCTGGTGCACGGGCTGGTGCGCCAACTGGGCGGAAGGCTGGAGATCGACCGCCCCGATCGGGGCGGCCGCCCCGGAACCCGCTTCGTTCTGACTTCTCCAGCCTGACCCGTCCAGCGTGTCAGGCGTCGAAGCCACGGGGTTCCGGGATGGCGCGGCGTCCTGATCCTTAGGCGACGGCTTCCATCGGCTTTTCGACCTTGCCGCCGAACCCGTTCTCCAGCGCCCAGATCGCCGCCTGGGTGCGGTTGGAGGCGTTGATCTTGCGCAGCAGGCTCTTCAGGTGAACCTTCACCGTCGCTTCGGTGATGTTCAGATGATTGGCGATCATCTTGTTGCTGTCACCCTGCAGCAGGCGCTCCAGGATCTGCGTCTCGCGCTGCGACAGGCCCTTGGCCGCGGTCGGGCCGTTGGCGCTGCTGTTGGCGCCGGCCTTGCCGGTGATGAGAAGGGCGGCGAGATGGGTCGGGAAGACCTTTTCGCCGATCATCACCAGACGCAGCGACTGCGCCAGCGCGGCCGGGGAGATGTCCTTCATCAGGAAAGCGTCGGCGCCGGCCTGGATGGCGTTGGCCATTTCCTGGGCGTCGAGGTGGCTGGCCAGAAGGACGAGCCGCGCGGTCGGATACTGCTCCCGCAGGACGGTCACGGCCTGCACCGTGCCGTTGGCGGAAGCCGGGTCCATCATGATCAGTTCGGGCATGTCGCCCTCCATCATGCCCGGCGGCGGTACGTCGCTGAAACTGGCGGCCTCTTTCGTGATACGGAACTCCCCTTCCGAGAAGAGGGCCTTCATGCCTTCGCGGAAAAGTTTGTTGGCGTCGATCAGAAAGATGGAGACCGATTGCATCGTCCAGTCACTCTCGAAGGTGATTGAGATGAGTCACCCTACCCTATCGTTGGCGGGCCGGCTACCCGTCCGTTAGTAGAATATTAACCAATGAAGTCCGAGGCACGTCCTCCCATCGGGCATATGCCCCCCTCGGAAAGCCGGTCCAGGACGCTCCCGGATGCCCGGAAACCCAAAAAATCATGCCTGAACAGGCCACTACCCACTTTGCGCGGGAATCGGACGCCGTCTCGTTAATATCACGGCAACCATAATCGGCCATTGGTACAGTCATCGTAATTCATCGCTTGGATGGGTGCCCGATATGCCGATGGTGTCCATGTGGACGAAGATCAGTCCGTGTCACTTCGTGATGCAGGACTGTCACCGCCAGATCGAGATCCGTTACCACGCCACCGGCTCGCAGAGCGGCTGGGGCGTGTATGCCGACGGAACTCTGGTGCAGCAGCGCGCCGCCTTCACCGAAGCGCGCGGCATTGCCATGGGGCTGGCGACCGGTTCCTGAAACAGGTCTTGCCCGCCTGATGTCACAGCGCGGACGTCGGGCGGTTAACCGGCTCTTGAGACTGTTCCGCGCAGGATGGCCTTCGTCGCAGGAGGCCGTCATGACGTTCCGCCCACTTCCCCTTGCTTGGCGCCGGTTCGCGCTCTGCGCCCTTCTCGGCCTCATGGGGATCGCTTTCTGGGCTGCGCTGCAACCGCAGTTGGCGCCCAGCGGCCTTTACGGCTTCGACAAGCTGGTGCACGCTGGGGCCTTCGGGCTCTTGGCTCTTCTCGGCATCCTGGCCAGCGCCAGCCGCCGCGCCGCCGTCCTCGCGGTGCTGGCCGTCTTCATGCTCGGCGCCGCCATCGAGGTGGCGCAATCCTTCGTCCCGGGACGCGAGGCCAGCCTGTCCGATCTGGCCGGGGACGCCGTGGGAGTCGCGCTGGGAATCATGACCGTCCGGCTGGGACATCGGACCGCCGAACGCGCGCGCCGCGCGCGCCATGGAATAGTCACGCAGCCCACGGCGTTCGCGTCCTTATCGGAGTGAGGGGACGCAAGGTCCTGACCGGCAATCCCGAGCAGCTTCCTCCGTTTTTGGTTTTGTTCGTCTACCAAACCATGCTATGCCGAAAGGCAGAACATCTGGAGTAACGCTTATGGACTGGCATAACGAAAAGGCTAAGACCGGCGCGCGCGCCCTGGAATCCGCGTTCGGCGTGATGCTGACGGTCTGCGAGGCCACCGACGGCTGGTGGAACTGGCACGCGGAGCATGAGGGGCTGAGCTGGACCCCCGACGCCCGCTGGTTCGCCACCCGCCGCGAGGCGCAGGACGCGGCGGAGGAGTGGGCCTCCACCCTGGCGCCGCAGCATCTGGGCTTCCTCCACCGCGCGGCCTGACGCCGCAAGCCGGCACGATCGGGGCGGTGCCGTTGACCCGCCCCGCGTCCGCTTCCACAATGGCGACCGTGCCAAGGCGACGGGAAGCGGCTGCGATCATCCCTTGGGACTGTTCATCAGCCCCATCGCGGTGACGAGATGCAGCACGAGACGCCTCCCCTTCCCGGACTTCCGCTTCAAAAAGCCTTCCTGCCGCCCGAGGCGACTCTGGTGGCGGTCGGAACCGGTGCCGGGCGTTGGACCGACGCCGCCGCCGGCCGGAGATGCGTCGCCCTTCCGTCCTCCCTATCCAGCCTCGACGCGTGGTGCGGTCCGGTCGGGCCGCGCCACATCGACTGGCTGGTGCTGGACGGCTGCGGCGACACCCCGGCGGTGCTCGACGGCGCCGCCGATCTGCTGCGCCTGCGCCGCATCGACTTCCTCCAGTTCGAGGAGGCTGGGGCCGGCGACCAGCTGGCCGCGCTGTACGCGCGCCTGCAGGCCAACGGCTATTCGCTGTTCCGCTTCGCCGACCGCAATCTGGAGTTCCGCGCCTCTCCGCCGGAGGACGGGCGCGGCGGCACGCACATGGCGGTCGCCCCCCGGCACTGGAGCCGGCTGTTCGCGCGCAGCCAGGGCATGTTCCATTACAAGGACCTGTTTCCCCGCCACGGCGTCGCGCCGCGCGGCATCATCCATGTCGGCGCCCATGAGGGCGAGGAATACGTCAACTACCGGGAAGCTGGTTGCTCCCGCGTCCTGTTCGTCGAGGCGGACCCGGCGACCTTCGCCACGCTCCAGGCCCGTTTCGCCGGCAACGGCGACGTCGTCTGTCTGAACGCCGCGGTGTCCGACCGGGCCGGGCGGGCACGCTTTTCCCGCATGTCGAGCCGCCAGTCCAGCTCCCTCCTGGAGCCGACCGGCCATCTGACCGTCTATCCCCACATCACCGTCGACGAGGTCATAGAGGTGGAGACCCGGACCCTGCCGGACCTGCTGGCATCCCATGGCCTCGCGCCCGAGGGGTTCAACGTGCTGGCGATCGACGCGCAGGGGTCGGAATGCCGGATTCTCAACGGCTGCCGCAGCCTGCTGCCCCGGTTCGACGCAGTGGTGACCGAGGTGAGCTACGCGGAATTGTATGAGGGCTCGGGCCTCGCCGCCGATGTGGACGACATCCTGTTCGCCCACGGCTTCGACCGCGTCGCCGAAACCAGCCCCTACCATCACAGCTGGGGCGACGCGCTCTACGTCCGCCGTCCCCGCTGACGCCGGTCAGGGAAGCAGGACCGGGCCGTTCCAGGGATCGAAGGGCACCAGCCCCGCCGTCTTGCGGTCGGGGCGCAGGGCGGTGCGCAGCGCCGGGTTCAGCATCGCCGCCGTCACCGAGAAGGAGCTGTTGGACACGGCGACCCGGTCGGCCCGCGACAGAATCCAATGGTCGGTGAAGAATTCCGCCCCCGGCAGCGGCGCCCCCAGATCGCCGGCGAGGACGGGGCGGTAGCGGGCGAAGTGGTCCGCCAGTTCCGGCGCGTCGGTGGCGAGGTAGAGCACCGGCTGGTCCAGGCTGGGCCACACCCCGGCCAGCCAGTCGAGATACCAACCCTCCGGCGCGATCCAGAACCGGTCGTTCCGGCCGAAATCGCCGCGGCGCAGATGGATCGCCACCAGGGTCCGCCCACGCGCCCGCAACCCGTCCAGCGCCGCCGCGGCGCGCTCCGCCACTGCCCCGACCGGCGTGAAGAGAGTGCGGAACCGCGCGCGGTGCGGCATCAGGGGCGTGGTGTCGCCGCAGAAATAACCGACCACGTCGTGACCGCCCGCGCCCGACAGCGCCCGCCCGTCCAGCAGCGCCGGAACGCCGCAGTCCTCCTCGTGCAGGCTGGGCAGCGGCGGGCCGGGAAGCGGATCGTCCAGGCCGTAGAGATGGCGCCCGATCCATTCCGGCGTTTCCAGCTCCATCCCGTTCCGCTCCGCGCAGACGCGCAGACAACCGTATTGGAGGAGCTGGTTGCCGAAGCGTCCCGCATGACCGAGCGTGGACACCGACAGCCGCCGCTTGCCCGATGCTTGGCGCGGCGGCGGGGCGTCGCCCCCGGCCCGGCGCAGCAGAAGCATCGCCCGGCGGGAGAAGCCCGTGCCGAGGCCCGGTGCCGCGGCGATCGCCCGGTCATAGAGGGCCAGCGCCTCGCCATCGGCCCCTTGCGCCTCGCGGACCTCGCCGGCCAGCAGCAGGCCGGTGGGCAGGCCGGGGCCGAGCCGCAATGCCCAACGCGCGCAGCGCCAGGCCCACGCCGCATCACCCCGCCGCAGCGCGGCGCGGCCGAGCGCCACCCAGGAATCCGCGTCGTCCGGGCGCATGCCCAGCGCCCGTTGCAGCAGCGCCGCCGCCTGCTCCGCCAAACCGGCGCGCTCGCACAGCCGGCCACGCTCGGCCAGCGCTGCCGCGTCGTCGGGACGCAGCCGGCCGGCGCGGTCCAGCGCCCGCCCGGCCGCCGCCAGGGCGTGCAACGCGTCGAGCGCCGCGCCGAGGGCGAGGTGCAGCTCCGCCGAGGCGGGGTCGAGCGAAAGGCCGCGCCGCGCTGCTGCCAGCACCGGACGCGGCTTCTCGGCGATCTGCTGGGCGGCGGCGAGTCGGACCAGCAGCCCGGTGTCGGCGGGCACGGCCAGTGCCGCGCGCCGCCCCGCGACGACCGCCGCGCCGCGCTGGCCCAGGTCACTGCGCAACAGGCACAGGCTCGCCCAACAACCGCCTTGCGCGGGGTCCAAGGCCACCGCCGGACCAAGCGCGGCAATGGCCCGTTCCGTCTGGCCAAGCGCCCGCCGTGCTTCCGCCTCGGCCGTGCGGGCGCGCAACAGCGTCGGGTCGAGCCGGGCCGCGATCCCGGCCAGCCGGGCGGCCTCATGCAACCATCCAAGCCCCTTGGCGGCCATCGCCGCGTCGAAGGTGGCGGAAAGGTTTTGCGGATCAAGGGCCAGCACCCGTTCGTAAAGCGCCGCGGCGGAGGCCAGGGCGCCGGAATCGAATGCGGTCTCAGCCAACAGGCGGAGCGCCGGGGCCAGCCGCTCCGCCGCCTCCCCATGATCCGGCTGCAGGCGCAGCGTGGCGAGCCAGCTCGCCGCCGCCTCCGCGGTCTGCCCGAGCGCGTCCTGAACCTTCCCGCGGTTGAGGTGATAGGTCGGCGATGCCGGATCGCCGGCCACGGCGGCGTCGAGATGGGCGAGCGCCGCCGCGACCCGTCCGGTCTGGGCGAGCAGCAGCCCCATCAGATGGCTGGCGTCGGGATGACCGGGGACCGCCTCCAGAATTCGACCATAGAGGGTTTCCGCCTCCGCCACCCGCCCGGCGATGTGATGGTCGAGCGCGATGGACAGGGCTTCGGAGACGGTGGCCATGAGCCGGGGCAATCCGCGTGGGGCCGCTTCGGGATGGCGCCACAGTGGCCGCGCCACCCCGGACTGTCAACCGCCGCAGGTTTTTACCCAAGGCAGTGGCCCGCTCTATCCCCTCTCCCCTCTGGGGAGAGGGTTAGGGTGAGGGGGTTGCGCTTGTGCCGGACGTGCCGCCACGCGCACCCCCCTCACCCGGCCCTTCGGGCCACCCTCTCCCCAGAGGGGCGAGGGACTATAACGCATCGCCCACCCTCAATCCGTGCAGTCCAGCCGGCGCAGATGCAGCATGTAGAGCCGGGAGAAGCGCGTCACCAGATCGTGGAACGGCAGCGGCTTCACCGGAGTGAAGGGCAAGGCCAGCTCCGGCGCGCCCGTCCCCATCGCGTGGCGGGCCAGTTCGCGACCCACCGCGGTGCCCAGCGCCATGCCGCGCCCGTTGTAGCCCACCGCCCCGGTCACGCCGGGCGTCAGCTCGTGGAAATGGGGCCGGAAATCGGCGGTCATCGCCAGATGCCCGCTCCAGCTCCGCGCGATGGCCGGGTCGCCGGCCTGGGGGAAGACGCGGCGGATGCGCTCACGCGTGCGCTCCCGCGCCCGCCGTTCGGCGTCCGCCGACCGCACCAGCGTGCAGCCGGAAACCAGCCGGTTGTCGGCGGTCCAGCGGAAGAAATGCAGGTCGCCGCGGGTGTCGCTGCACGCCATGTCGGAGGGCAGCACGCTGGCGCGCAGGGCGGCGGGCAGCGGCTCCGTCACCATCTGGAAGTTCAGCACCGGCACGATGGAGCGGCCCAGCCCCGGCCACAGATCGTCGGTGTAGGCGTTGGTCGCCAGCACGACGCGGTCGGCAGTCACGCTGCCCCGCGGCGTGGTCAGCGTCCAGCCGCTGCCGGCGCGCCCGATGGACACCACCGGCGTGTCGCTGTGGAGGACGACGCCCAGCCCGAGGGCGGCCCGCGCCATCTCGCGGGCCAGCGACAGCGGGTTCACATGCCCGCCGGTCGGGGCGACCATGGCGCCGTGCCAGAAGCGCGTGCCCAGCGCCCGCTCCGTCTGCGCCGCGTCGAGCAGCGCGACCTCCGCCCCCAGCGCCCGCCATTGCGCGACCCGCTGCTCGGCCGCCTTCATGCGGCCGGGCCGGTGGGCCGGCTGGATCCAGCCCTTCTGCACGCCGTCGCAGCGCATCTGGTAGCGCTCGATCAGGTCGAAGACCAGCGCCGCCGAGCCGCCGACCATGCGGGCCAGCGCCGATCCCTTCGCCTCGCCATAGGCCGCCGTCAGGTTGGCGGGGTCGAGGCGCGACAGCGTCGGGATGATCTGGCCGTTGTTGCGGCCCGACCCGCCGAAGCCCGGCTCGCGCGCCTCCAGCACCGCCACGCGCACGCCCTGTTCGGCCAGATGGATCGCCGTGGACAGCCCGGTGACGCCCGCCCCGACCACCGCCACGTCCACCCGCACCGCCCCGTCCAGCGGGCCGGTTTCCGGCGCGGCGACGGCGCTCGCCGCCCAATGGGAGTCCGGCAGCGGCGCGTCCAGCAGCGGTTTGAGAAGCGCGCTCATCGCGTCCCCTCCTCCACCAGCAGCGTCTTCGCCAGCGCCACCCAATAGCTGGCGCCGATGGCCAGATTGGCGTCGTTGAAGTCGTAGCCGGGGTTGTGCAGCAGGCAGCCGCCGTCCGTCGGCCCGTTGCCCAGCCAGACGTAGCAGCCCGGCCGCTCCTTCAGCATGAAGGCGAAATCCTCGGCGCCCATGGAGGGCATCGGGTCGTGGTCGATGTTCTCCTCGCCGACCAGCGACGCGGCGACGCGGGCGCACAGCGCGGTCTCGGCGGCGCTGTTGACCGTCGCCGGGTAGCGCCGCTCGTAGCGCACGCTGGCGGTGCAGCCGAAGGCGGCGGCGGTGTGCTCGGCCAGCGCGCGCAGCCGCGCCTCGACCACGTCCTGCACCCCCTCCTTGAAGGCGCGGACGGTGCCGCGCAGCGTGACCTCCGCCGGGATGACGTTCCAGGTGTCGCCGCCGGTGATCCAGGTGGTGGAGACCACGGCGCTGTCCAGCGGGTGCAGGCTGCGCCCCGGAATGGTCTGCAGGGTGGTCAGCAGATGGCCGGCGGCGGTCATCGGGTCGTGGCCGAGATGCGGCATGGCGGCGTGGCTGCCCTTGCCGTGGACGGTCACCTCGAAGATGTCGTAGCTGCCCATCATCGGCCCCGGCCGCAGCGCGATCTGGCCCAGCGGCAGGCCCGGCCAGTTGTGCATGCCGTAGACGCCGTCGACCGGGAACCGCTCGAACAGCCCCTCCGCAACCATCTCGCGGGCGCCGCCCTCGTTCTCCTCGGCCGGCTGGAAGATGACGTGCAGCGTCCCGGCGAAGTCGGGATCGTCGGCCAGGACCTTGGTCGCCCCCAGCAGCATGGTGGTGTGGCCGTCGTGGCCGCAGGCGTGCATCCGCCCCGGATTGACCGAGCGATGGGCGAACGCGTTGGTTTCGTGGATGTGCAGCGCGTCCATGTCGGCGCGCAGCGCGATGGCCTGGCCGCCGGGGCGGCGGCCCTTCAGCGTGCCGACCACGCCGGTGCGCCCCAGCCCCGTCGTCACCTCCAGCCCGAAGGCGCGCAGCTTGTCCGCGACGAAGGCGGCGGTCTCGTGCTCCTCGAAGGCGGTTTCGGGATGGGCGTGCAGATGGTGCCGCCACTGCCGCATCTCCGGGGCCAGGGCCTCGGCGGCGGGGTGCAGGCGGACGTTCGCGGGGATGGTCATTCCGGAGACTCCTGGGGTCCGCCCGCCGGCAGGCTGTAGCGGAAGTCGCAGTGGCTGGCGCCCTGCATGATGGTCTGGGTGCGGGTGAAGCGGACGTCGGGGCGGTAGCCGCACATGAACTCGCCGTCCCGGTTGCAGGACAGGATGTCGCCGATCTCCTCCACGCCCATGGCGCGGTAGCTTTCGGCGTAGCGGCAGCGGGTGACGTTGAAGCCCAGCCGGTCGGGCGCGCTCTCGATCACCTCCAGCCGCAGGGCGTCGCCGGCGGTCCACAGGGCCAGCCGCTCGTGGAAGGTGGCGAGGTCGGCGGTGCCGCGGGTGGCGCGGTCCTCCGCCGCCATGGCGGCGCCGGCCTCGCGGGCCATCACCTCGATGGCGCGGGCGAGCACGGCGCGCGCCCGCTCCCGCCCGATCTCGGGCAGGAGCTGGTCGTAGAGCGCCTTGGCGAAGGCCGCTTCGATGCGCCGCCGCTCCAGGATGGGCAGGGGGGCAGAAGCGGGAGCGGGGGTCTCGTTTCCGGTGGTCATCGCTGTGATCCTTTTTCCGTCAGCCGCCGAGATAGGCCGCCCGCACGCGCGGGTCGGCGGCCAGATCGGCGGCGCTGCCCGAGAGTGTCACCCTTCCCGCCTCCATGACATAGGCGTGATCGGCGACGCGCAGCGCGGCGCGGGCGTTCTGCTCCACCAGCAGGATCGAGGTGCCCTCGCCGCGGATCTGGACCAGCAGGTCGAAGATCTGCTTCACCACCATCGGCGCGAGGCCGAGCGACGGCTCGTCGAGCAGCAGCAGGCGTGGCTTCGACATCAGGGCGCGGGCGATGCACAGCATCTGCTGCTCGCCGCCCGACAGCGAGCCCGCCTTCTGGGTCAGCCGCTCGCGCAGGCGGGGAAACAGCTCCAGCATCCGCTCCATCCGGGCGGCGCGGTCGTGGCGCAGCGTCCGCCCGCCCAGCAGCAGGTTCTCCCGCACCGTCATGGTGCCGAAAATCTGCCGCCCCTCCGGCGCCTGGGCGAGGCCGCGGCGCACCACCTCGTGGCTGGGGCTGTCGGTCATGTCCTCGCCGTCGAAGACGGTGGCGCCGCCGCTGGTGCGGTAGATGCCCGACAGCGCACGCATCAGCGTGGTCTTGCCGACGCCGTTGGCGCCCAGCACGGCGACGATGGCCCCCTCGGCCACATCGAGCGAGACGCCGCGCAGGATTTCCTGCGGCCCCATGCGCACCGTCAGGTCGCGGACCTCCAGGATGCGGCGGGTGGTGGCTTGGGCTCCGTCAAGCGGCATCGTCTTCCACTCCCAGATAGGCTTCGAGGACGGCGGGGTCGCGCTGGACCGCCTCCGGCGTGCCGTCGGCGATCTTGCGGCCGGACGCCAGGACGATCACGCGGCTGCAGCTTCCCATCACCAGCCCCATGTCGTGCTCCACCAGCAGAACGGTGACTCCGCCGGCGTGCAGGCGGCGGATGAAGTCGGCCAGCTCCGCCGTCTCGGTGTCGTTCAGGCCCGCCGCCGGCTCGTCGAGGATCAGCAGCCGGGGCGACGTCGCCAGGGCGCGGGCGATCTCCAGATACTTGCGCTTGCCGTAGGACAGGTTGGCGGCGATGTCCCCCGCCTGAGCGGTCAGCCCCACGCGCTCCAGCGCCTCCCAGCTCCGCTCGCTGACCGCGCGGCTGTGGGCGCCGCCGTTGACCAGCGCCCGCCAGGGCGACTGGCCGAAGGCGCCGACCGCCCCGACGGACACGTTGTCGAACACCGTCATGTTCGGGAAGACGCGCAGGTTCTGGAAGGTGCGGCCCATGCCCATGCGGGCGATCTGCCAGGGCTTGCGGCCCGTGATGTCCTGCCCGTCGAAGGTCACCGTGCCGTCCGACGGCGGGGTGAAGCCGGTGATCAGGTTGAACAGGGTGGTCTTGCCGGCGCCGTTGGGGCCGATCAGCCCGACCAGCTCGCCCTTGGCGATGGTGGCGCTGACGTCGCTGACCGCCAGCAGGCCGCCGAAGCGCCGGGTCAGCCCCTGGATGGAGAGAAGCGTGTTGCTCATGATCCGCCTCACTTCCAGCCGACGGGCGTGCCGCCGGCGATGGTGGCCCAGCCGCGGGAGAAGGAGCGGCGGACGAAGCCCAGCGCGGTGCCTTCGGCCAGCATGCCCTTGGGCAGCAGCAGGATGGACAGGAACATGGTCGCCCCGACGGCGATCATGCGGTAATCGCCGATGTCGCGCAGCGCCTCCGGCAGGACGATCATGAACAGGGCGCCGACGACCGCGCCGGGAAGGCTGCCCAGCCCGCCGACCACCACCATCGCCAGGATCAGGATCGATTCCATGAAGCGGAAGTTGTCCGGCGCGATGTAGGCGGAGGTGTGGGCCAGCAGCGCCCCGGCGATGCCGGCGAAGAAGGTGGCGACGACGAAGGACTCGATCTTCAGCCGCTCCACGTTGATGCCCATGCTGTCGGCGCACTGGTCGTCTTCGCGCAGAGCCCGCAGCGCGTTGCCGTAGTAGGAGTGGGTCAGCCGGTGCAGCACCCAGACGCAGGCGACGGCGATGACCGCGACCGCCAGATAGCGGCTGAGCAGCGTGTCAGCCTGCCAGCCGAACAGCTCGATCGGCGGGATGCCGCGGATGCCCATCGGGCCGCGGGTGAAGTCCACCCAGTTCAGCAGGATCACGTAGATCATCTCGCCGATGCCGAGCGTGGCGACGGCGAAGTAGATGCTGACCAGCCGCATGGTCGGCAGCGCCACCAGGAAGCCGAACAGCGCGGCGATCAGCCCAGCCGCCGGCAGCGTGACGATGAAGGGCAGGCCGAGCCTGGTCGACAGCAGCGCCGCCGCGTAGGCGCCGATGCCGTAGAAGGCGGCGTGGCCGATCGACAGCAGCCCGGCGGTGCCCGTCACATGGTTCAGGCTGGCCGACAGGATCACGAAGATCATCGTCGTGATGGCGATCTGGGCGAGGTAGCTGGACCCGGTGCCGACGATCGCGGCGGGCACGGCGCCGAAGGCGACCGCCAGCAGAAGGAGGGTCCAGGCGAACCGCCGGCCTCGCCCGGAAAACGCGGCGGGCGGCGCGAGGGTGGCCGGCATCAGCCGGGCGTCAGGCACGTTCACGTCCATGTCCGAACAATCCTTGCGGGAAGAAGACCAGCGTGATGACCAGAAGGCTGTAGGTGATCAGGTCCTTCCAGCCGCTCGACAGGAACTCGGTCGCGATGCTTTCCGACACGCCGAGCAGCAGGGCGCAGGCGACCGCCCCCGGAATGCTCGACAGGCCGCCCATCACCATGGCGACGAAGGCCTTGACGCCCGGCGCGAAGCCCATGTGCGGCGAGATCGCGCCGTCGTAGAGGCCGACCAGGATTCCGGCCGTGGCGCCCAGCATCGAGCCGACCGCGAAGGTGGTCACGATGGTGCGGTCGGTGTTGATGCCGACGTAGCGGGCGCCGAGCTGGTTGTTGGACACGGCACGGATGCCGAGGCCGGTCTGGGTGCGGTAGAGCAGGAACTGCAGCGCGCCCAGCATGACGGCGGAGGTGGCGAAAATGACCAGGCTGCCGCTGGCCACCATGATCGGCCCGATGGCGACCGGCTGCTGCAGCAGGTAGCCGGACGGGATGCCCTGCATGTCGCCGCCGAAGATGTGCATCATGACCTCGCGCGTCACAATCGACACGGCGAGCGAGGAGAGCAGCGTCGCCTCGCGCATGGCGCGGGACTTCTGGCTGGCCTCGTCGGTGAAGCGGCGGAAGGGGCGGAAGGCGATGCGCTCCAGCCCGACGCCGGACACCGCACCCACCGCCAGGACCAGCGGCACCACCGCTAGCAGCGGCGGGGCCATCGCGGTGATGACCATCAGCCCGACGAAGGCGCCGATGGTGTAGACCTCGCCATGGGCGAAGTTGACGACGTTCAGGACGCCGAAGATCAGCGTGAAGCCGATCGCCATCAGGGCGTAGACGCACCCGATGGACAGGCCGTTGATGACCTGCTGAAGGAAGAAGACATCGAAGACCATGGCGTGCTCCAGGCTTCGGGGAGCGCGCCCGCCGGTCCCGGCGGAGCGCGCACCACGGCGTGTGTCCCGAAAAGCGGATCGTGTGGAAAGCCCTGGGTCGTCCCTGGGGCGTCCTTAGACGGTACCGGTCAGGGACCGGTCACGACCTGGAAGCGGCCGTCCTTCACCATCATCTTGGCCAGCGCCTTCGCCGGCTCGCGGGTGACGGGGTCGAAGCTGGTGGCGCCGGTCACGCCGGGATAGCCGGTGGTGGCGGCCAGCGCGTCGCGCAGGCTCTCCCGCGTCACCGACGGGCCGGCCTTGGCGACGGCGTCCAGCATGATGCCGACCGCGTCGTAGGCCTGAGCGGCGAACATGCCGGGCTCCGACTTGAAGCGCGCGGCGTATTCCTTCACGAAGGTCTGCACCGCCGGGTCGGGGTTGTCCGGCGTGAAGGTGGTGGCGAGGTGCAGCCCCTCCACCGACTCGCGGCCCAGCTCGATCAGCTTGGGCGAGTAGAGGGAGCTGGTGCCGTAGAGCGGGATCTTGATGCCGAGCTGCTCGCGCTGCTGGGCGAAGGCGGCCCCCTCCTCGTAGAACATCGCGAGGTAGATCACGTCCGGCTTCTGCCGGGCGACCTTGGTCAGGATGGAGCGGAAATCGCGGTTGCCGGGGTTGAAGGCCTCGGTCGCGGTGATCTTGCCGCCCTTGGCCTTGAAGCCGCTGACGAAGCCGTCGAGCGCCGAGATGCCCCAGTCGTTCTGGATGTAGATCACCGCCGCCGTCTTCATGCCCGCCGCGATGATCCAGTCGGCGTTGTACGGGCCTTCGAAGGCCTGGGTGGTGATGTTGCGGAACTGCCAGGGGCTGAGCTTGGTGAAATCCGGGTGGGACGCGGTCTGGGAGAGCTGCGGCATCTTCTCGGCCGCGTAGATCTCGCCCGCCGCCATCGACACGGTGGAGGAGAAGTCGCCGATCACCCCGACGATCTTGGAATTGTCGAGGAACTTGTGCGCGATGTTGCGCGCCTCCTTGGGATCGTCCTTGCTGTCCTCGAAGGTGATGGCGACCTTGGCGCCGGCCAGCTTGCCGGAGGCGTTGAACTCCTCCAGCTTGATCTGGGCGGCGTTGCGGAACATCTCGCCATACTGGCTGCGGTCGCCGCTGAGCGGCGCCTGATAGCCGATGACGATCTCGCGGTCGGCGGCCTGGACGGCAGTGGCGGCGGTGCCGGCGGCCAGCATGGCGCCCAGAACGGTGCCGAGAACGGTGTGCTTCCTCATGGTTCGGTTCCCCTGTCGGCGAGGCTTGACGGTCAATTCGCGGCGGCCGGCGCGGCGGCGCCCGGCGTGATCGTCAGGTGGCAGCAGGTGCTGCGGCCCGGCTTCCAGGTGTCGACCTCGATCTCGAAGCCGGCGGTCTCGAAGGTGCCCTTGTCGACCGCGCCGGCGAGTTCGCAGAGCGTCTCCACCGTCTGCGCCGGCAGGTTGGCCTCCAGCCAGGCTTCCTTCAGCGGGCAGGTGTGGAAGCGGATCTCCAGCACCTCGTCGGTGCAGCGCACGACCTCCGGGCCGAACTGGGCCTCGGCGTCGGGGATGAACTTCAGGAAGGAGTCGCGCAAGCCGGCCAGATCGGCCGGGGCGTGGGGCGCGAAGTTGTGGGCGATGGCCGCACCCCGGCGATAGATGGTGCGCGCCATGATCTCCCGGGCCTTCTCCTCGCCGATCTCCTTGCGCATCTCGTCGAAGGCCGCTTCATAGACCATCGCGCGGCTCTTCATCGCGTTGCGCAGAAGTGTGCGAAACTCGTCCATCGGTGAATGCTCCTGTTTTTCTGCCAAGTGTCTTGCGGTGGCGATTTTTGTTTTTTTGAAAGCGCTGTTTTTCTGGTTCAGAGGGACGGGCCGCCCTGAAGGAAGGCCTCGATCCGCGCCTCGTCGGCGGCGGTGTCGAAACCGGCCCGCTCCATCCAGGCGTCGTCGTGGTAGGTGTTGCGGTAGCGCTCGCCGGAATCGCAGATCAGCGTCACCAGCGACCCGGCCCGCCCGGCGTCGCGCATCCGGCCGGCGATCCAGCACAGCCCGAAGAAGTTGGTCCCGGTGGACCCGCCGACCATCCGGCCCAGCCGCCGCGACAGCACCCGCATCGCCGCCAGCGAGGCCACGTCGGGCACCTTGATCATCTGGTCGACGACCTCGGGGATGAAGGACGGCTCGACGCGCGGCCGCCCGATGCCTTCGATGCGCGACCCGCGCTCGCAGGTCAGCGCGGCGTCGCGGTTGACGAAGCTCTCGTAGAAGACCGAATGCTCGGCGTCGGGCACGCACAGCCGGGTCGGCAGATGGCGGTAGCGGATGTGGCGCCCGATGGTCGCGGCGGTGCCGCCGGTTCCGGCGCTCATCACGATCCAGTCGGGCACCGGATGGCGCTCGCTGCGCATCTGGCCGAAGATCGACTGGGCGATGTTGTCGGTGCGCCAGTCGGTGGCGCGCTCGGCGTAGGTGAACTGGTCGAGATAGACGCCGCCCAGCCGCACCGCCAGCGCCGCCGCCTCGGCGTAGATCGCCTTGGAGGATTCGACGAAGTGGCAGCGCCCGCCGTGCAGCTCGATGGCGGCGACCTTCTCGTCCGAGGTGCCGCGCGGCATCACCGCGTGGAAGGGCAGGCCGAGCAGCCGGGCGAAATAGGCTTCCGACACCGCGGTGGACCCCGACGACGCCTCGATCACCGGCGTGCCCTCGCCGATCCGCCCGTTGCAGATGGCGAAGAGCAGCAGCGACCGCGCGACCCGGTGCTTCAGGCTGCCGGTGGGGTGGGTCGATTCGTCCTTCAGATAGACGTCGATCCCCGACAGCTCCGGCGCGTCGAGCTTGAGCAGCGGCGTGTCGGGCGACCGCGCCGCCTCGGTCTCCAACAGCTCGATCGCGCGCCGGGTCCAGTCGCGGCCGGTGGCCTCGGGCAGCGGGGTGTGTTCGAGGCGGAACGGCTGACGGATGGAACCGGCGCCGGGAGGAAACGGCACGGTCTGCGCGGAAGCGGTCATGTCACCCTCAAAGCGCGATGACGGCGTCGATCTCGACCGACGCGCCGAGCGGCAGAGCCGACACCTCGACGGTCGAGCGGGCGGGGAACGGCGCCTGGAAGAAGCCGGCATAGACCTCGTTCACCGCCTTGAACTGGGTGAGGTCGGTCACGTAGACGGTCATCTTCACCGCCTTCGCCAGGCTGGTGCCGGCGGCCTCGGCGATCGCCGCGATGTTGGTCAGGCTGCGCTCCGCCTGGGTCGGCGCGTCCGGGCCGGCGAAGGCCCCGGTGGCCGGGTCGATCGGCAGCTGGCCGGAGACGAACAGCAGCCCCCCGGCGACGCGGGCCTGGGCGTAGGGGCCGATGGCGGCCGGGGCTTTGTCCGTGGCGATGGTGTCGCTCATCTTCCTGATCTTTCCTGGTTTGGCCCTGTGGTGGCGACCGTCGCCCGTGCTCAAAGGCCGGGCGGTCTGCCCGCGATGGCGGCATGCGGGTGCATGCGAAATCCTCAAAACGAAAAAGCTTTTCTCCAGACCGGCCGAATGAGCAAAATCATCCGTCCCAACCGTGAAGGCCGTGAGCAACCCCGATGACCATCGACGCCACCGACCGGAAGATCCTGGCCGCCCTTCAGGCCGACGCGACCCTGTCGCTCGCCGACCTCGGCAAGCAGGTCGGCCTGTCCGCCACCCCCTGCTGGCGCCGCGTGCAACGCCTTGAACAGGAAGGTTATGTCCGCCGCCGCGTGGCGTTGCTGGACCGGGCCAAGCTGAACGTCGACGTGACCGTCTTCGTGGCCGTCCGAACCAGCAAACACTCGGCGGAATGGCTGGAGGAGTTCCGCCGCGTGGTGGCCGACATACCGGAGGTTGTCGATCTCTACCGTTTGAGCGGCGAAATCGACTATCTGCTGAGGGTGGTCATTCCGGACATCAAGGCCTACGACGCTTTCTATCGAAAGCTCATCGAGCGCATCGAGCTTCAGGATGTCTCGTCAATGTTCGCCATGGAGGAAATGAAGTCGACAACGGAAGTCCCTCTTTCTTACGTAAAAACCCAGAACGGCTAGGATTTTACTTGTTGGTTTTCTTTTTAGACTCATGCTTCGGCACTTTTTGCGAAGCCCCTGTAGTGATTCTCAATATCGCATGGTTCGTATGAGAATTTTTCACTTTTTTGGCTGGGAACGCGCCTCGCTGTAGAAAATATTTTCATGATTGAAGCATCTCATAGAAAATTCATTTCTCATGGCTGCCGGTAGGTGAATGGATCGGGCGTTTGGCCTCTATAACCCTCTCCCCCCTGGGGAGAGGGTGGCCCGGAGGGCCGGTGAAGGGGATGTGCTTGATGGTGGGTCCGGCAAAAGCACCCCCCTCACCCTAACCCTCTCCCCAGGGGGGAGAGGGGACTTCAAATGCCGTCACCCCGCGCGCAGCGACCGTTGTCTATTGCCTGCGCAAAGCGGCCGGTCTATATGCGTCATGTCTCACTCAATGAGACGCTGAAACCGCCAGGACGGGCGAACCTTGAAGACGCGCAGCACCCAGCCCCCCGACACGTCGGACGACGCGGCCAAGCCGAAGGCCGCCGCCACCGACCGGACATTCGCCATCCTGGAACTGGTCGCATCGGCCTCCGGGCCGCTGGCGGTCAAGGCCATCGGGGCGACGCTCGGCCTGCCCAAGCCAACCGCCCACCGCCTCGTCAACAGCCTGATCGAGAAGGGGCTCCTGGCGCGGGACCTGGAAACGCGCGACGTCATCATCGGTGTCGAGGCGGCGCGGCTGGCGGTCGGCATCCTGCGGGCCTCGCTGTCCCGCGCGCCGGTCCGCTCCGTGCTGCGCGCGGTCAGCGCCGAGCTGGGGGAAACCTGCAACGTCGGCGTCCTCGACGGCGGCGACGTCGTCTATCTCGACCGCGTCGAGGTCGAGCACTGGCCCCTGCGGCTCCAGTTCGGCGTGGGCTCGCGCGTGCCGATGCACTGCACGGCCATGGGCAAGCTGTTCCTCGCCACCCTGCCGGACGGCATGCGCAGCCGCCTTCTCGCTTCCGGCCCCTTCTCCGCGCAGACCGCCCACACCCTCACCGACCCGCAAGCCCTGGCCGCCGAGCTGGAGCGCATCGCCGCGCGCGGCTATTCGCTCGACGACGAGGAGTATGTGGTGGGCGTGTTCTGCGTGGCGGTGCCGATCCTGTCCTCCACAGGCCGGACGGTGGCGGCCATCGCGGTGCAGGCCCCGAAGGTCCGGCTGTCGCACGACCGGGTTGAGCGGGTCCTGCCCGTCCTCCGCCGCGGCGCCGAGGCCCTGTCCGCGCAGTTCGGATAGCTTCCCTCCCCCCATCGTTCTTCAAAACCGCAAGTTTCATCGCCCGAGCCGCGGGAAGCCGGCCGGGCATGCCCCCGTATGCATGGATAATTGGGTACACGAACTTTTTGGGCTTGCGCGACTCAGGGTCCTGTGAGTTAATGATACAAATCGTATCGCTGAATGAGACCAACAGGCCAAGCGATACGCTTCCAGTCACGGGGAGGAACGATGACGCGGAAGATCGCCTTGGGCTCCGCTCCGTTGCAGGAGCCCCGCGAACCGCCAACCGAAGACGCCGCCGACAACAGCTCCGGTGACCGTCGGCCGCTCGCCGACCGCGTCCTGGCCTTGCTGGACGCGGTGGCCGGGGCGGGGCAGCCGATGGCCGTCAAGGACATCGCCGAGAAGCTGGCCCTGCCGAAACCGACCGCGCACCGACTGATCGCCATGCTTGAGGAACGCGGCTTCCTCGCCCGCCCGTTCGACGGCCGGCTGGTGACCGTCGGCCCGAAACTGCGCACCCTGGCGCTCAACACGCTGCGCAGCTCCCTGGCCCAGGCGCCGTCGCACGCCCGGCTGCGGGCGCTCAGCCTGGAGTTGGGGGAGACCTGCAACATCGGCGTGCTGGAGGGCGGCGACGTCGTCTATCTCGACCGCGTCGAGGTGGAAGGCTGGCCCCTGCGGCTGGAATTCGGCGTCGGCTCGCGGGTGCCGCTGCACTGCACGGCGATGGGCAAGCTGTTCCTCGCCTTCCTGCCGGAATTGCCGCGGCGGCGCCTGCTGGATTGCCTGCCGCTGCCCCGGATGTCCGCGGCGACGCTGTGCGACCCGGCGCTGTTCCGCGCCGAACTGGAGCGCATCGCCGCCTGCGGCCATTCCTTCGACGACGAGGAATACATGCCGGGCGTCTTCTGCGCGGCGGTGCCGATCCGCGACGGTGCGGGACGGATGGTCGCCGCCCTGGCGGTGCAGGCCCCGAAGGTGCGGCTGTCGCGGGAATCGGTGGCCGACCGCCTGCCGGTCCTGCACCGCGCCGCAAGCGACATGGCCCATGCGCTGGGCATCGACGCCGCCCCGGCCGAACCGGCCCTCTCACCTTAAGGAAGACGGACGCCATGGCAAGGACGCTTGAGACGACCACCGCCGGATGCCCGGCCCGGCTGATGGCGCGCAGCGCCGCCCTGGAGCCGGTTCCCACGGCGGTGGTCGCCGCGGGTTCGCCGGTCGCGCTGGAAAGCGCGCGGCGCGCCACCGCCCTCGGCCTCATCGAGCCGGTCCTGGTCGGCGATCCGGCGGCCATCGCCGACAGTGCCCGCCGCATCGGCTGGACGCTCCACGGCGCCTGCGTGGTTCCGGCCAGGGACGACGCGGCGGCGGCACGGATCGCGGTGGCGCTCGCCCGCTCCGGCGACGTCGGCGCGCTGATGAAGGGGCACATCCACACCGACACGCTGATGCTGGCGGCCCTCGACCCGAAAAACGGGCTGCGCACCGGGCGCCGTTTCACCCACGCCTTCCATATGACGCTGCCGGGGTCGGGCCGCGAGCTGGTCATCACCGACGCGGCGATCAACGTGGCGCCGTCCCTGACGACCCAGCTGGACATCATCCGCAACGCCGTGGAACTGTGGCGGCTGGTCGGCGGCAACGACCCGCGCGTGGCGCTGCTGTCCTGCACCGAGGAGGTGACGGAGCGCGTGCCCTCCAGCATGGACGCCGACCGGCTGACCCGCCTGTGCCAGCAGGAGGTGCCGGGCGCGACGGTGTTCGGGCCGCTGGCCCTCGACCTCGCGGTGTCCGCCGAGGCGGCGCGGATCAAGAACCTGTCCCACCCCTGCGCCGGGGCCGCCGACATCCTGGTGGTGCCGAACATCGAGACCGGCAACGCCCTGTTCAAAGCGCTGGTGCATTTCCTGGACGCGGTCGCCGCGGGCATCGTGCTCGGCGCCTCGGTGCCGATCGTCCTCACCTCGCGCGCCGACCCGCCGGCGGCCCGCATCGCCGCCGCCGCCATCGCCCAGATCGTCGCCGGGCGCCGCCGCTCCGCCACGCCGGGCGCGCCCTACCCCGCCACCGCAGCCAAGGGAGGCGCCGCACCCGGCCTGCACGCCTGACAGTTCCAAAAAACAATCCCTGGGAGGGAATGCAAATGCTCCGCAACGCCTTGACGCTCACCGCGGCGGTGGCCGCGCTGCTGTCACCCGTCCTGTCATCCGACCCCGCGCGCGCCGACGATTACCCGTCGCGCCCCATCGAGGTCATCGCGACCTTCGGGGCCGGCGGCGGCGCCGACCTGATGGCGCGCCAGTTCGCCCGCCTCGCCGAACCGCATCTCCGCGTCGCCATGCCCGTCGTCAACGTGTCCGGGGCGTCGGGCAACGCCGGCCTGACGCGGGTCCTGACCAACCCGGCCGACGGCTACACGGTCGGCACGCTGATCGCCCTGTCCGTTTCCTCCTGGGCGTCGGGCCTGGGCACGGCGAAGCCGGACAATTTCGTCTATGTGGCGATGATGCAGAACTCGCCCTCGATGCTCTACGTCTCGAAGAACAGCCCCTTCAAGACCTACGAGGAGTTCGCCGCCCACGCCAAGGACAACCCCGGCAAGCTGCGCGTCGCCACCTCCGGTTACGGCACGCAGGACGACATCACGCTGAAATATCTGGGCACCCAGGGCGTGCCGGTGACCAACGTCCCCTTCGCCCGCCCGTCGGAACGCTACGCCTCGCCGATCGGCGGCCACACTGACGCCATCTACGAGGAGCCGGGCGACGTCGCCCAGTTCCTGAAGTCCGGCGACCTGCTGCCCATCGTCGTCTTCGACAAGCAGCGTCACCCCTCCTTCCCCAACGTGCCGTCCTCGGCGGAGCTGGGTCTGGACATCGGCGACCTGCCGAACTTCCGCACGCTGGCCGTACCCGCCAGCACTCCGCCCGAGCGCGTGCAGAAGCTCCACGAGGCCGCCGCCAAGGTGCTGGCGAGCCCGGAATGGAAGACCTTCTGCGCCGACACCTACACCTGCGTCGACACGGTGGTGACGCCGGACCAGGCCAAGGAGGAGGTCAAGGCCTTCTACGAGACGGTGAAGGGCTATCTGGACCGCTTCGCGACCAAGACCGTCGGCCAGACACCGGGCTGAGTCCGGTTCCGCATTCGCCCCACCCGTTTCATCGTTCTTCAGGGAGGGAACCGTGACTCCCCTGTCCCACGGTCTTCGCCGGCTGGCGACGCCCGCGGCCCTGCTCGCCGGGTCGCTTCTTCTCTCGCAACACATCGTGCGCGACAGCACCATGATCGCCGGCCTGCCGGACCCGGTGGGACCGACGGGCTGGCCCCGGCTGATGCTGGGCGCGGTCGGGCTGTGCGCCCTGATCTGGATCGCCAGGGAACTCCTGGCGCTGCGGCGCGCGGTCCACCAGCAGAAACCGGTCGACGAGGAATACGAAGGCTACGCCCATGGCCGGGCCATGATCGGGCTGGGGCTGGTGATCCTGTACGGCATCGCCCTGCCGCAGCTCGGCTTCCCGATCGCCACCCTGGCCTTCGTCGCCCTGTGGTGCGTCATCGGGGGCATCCGGCGGCCGCTCACTCTGGCGCTGGTCACCGGGATCGGCTGCGTGGTGCTGCTCTACGTCTTCGTCCTCCTCGCCCAGATGCCGCTGAGCCGCGGCCACGGCGTCTTCGATGATTTCACCGTCGCGCTCTACCGCCTGCTCGGCATCTACTGAGCCGGCCACCGGAAGGATCGTCCCATGGATATCCTCGCCAATCTGGCCGGTGGCTTCGCCGGCGCCCTCGATCCGTACAACTTCGTCCTCCTCGTGTCGGGCCTGATGATCGGGGTGGTGGCCGGCGCGCTGCCGGGCATCTCCTTCGTCAACGCCATGGCCATCGCCCTGCCCTTCACCTACCTGCTGCCGCCGGTCACCGCGATGTCCTTTCTCGGCGGCATCTATGTGGGTGGCGTGTTCGGCGGCTCGATCTCCTCGATCCTCATCAACATCCCCGGCACGCCGGCCTCGCTGCCGAGCTGCTGGGACGGCTACCCGATGACGCGCAAGGGCCTGTCCTCGCGGGCGCTGAGCATCGCCATCACCGCCTCGGCCTTCGGCGGGCTGGCCAGCGCGTTGCTGCTGACCTTCGGCGCCCCGCCCTTCGCCAGCTTCGCGCTGAAGTTCGACCAGCCGGAGTTCTTCGCGGCCACCATCCTCGGCCTCGTCAGCGTCATCGCCATCGCCAAGCACGCGCCGCTGATGAGTGCCGTCTCGATGTTCCTCGGCCTGCTGATCGGGACGGTCGGCGTCGATCCGATGTACGGCATGCCCCGCCTGACGCTGGGCGTGCCCGACCTGGAGAGCGGCATCAACTTCACCGTCGTGATGATCGGCCTGTTCGCCATCGGCGAGGTGGTGGACCTGATCTGCAAGCGGGCCGGCGGCGCCCGCTCCATCGCCACGAAGCCCGGCAAGCAGATCGGCCTGGCGGACCTGTGGCGGGTCAAATCCTCCATCCTGCGCGGCACCGGCCTCGGCTGCACCATCGGCGTCATCCCCGGTGCCGGGGCCACGGTGGGGTCGGTCATCGCCTACAGCGTGGAGAAGCAGGCGTCGGGCAAGGGCGACCGTTTCGGCACCGGCGTGGAGGAGGGGCTGGCGGCACCGGAGGCGGCCAAGAACGCCACCACCGGCACCGCGATGATCCCGCTGCTGACGCTGGGCATCCCCGGCAGCGCCGCCACGGCGATCATGCTGGCCGCCATGCTGATCCACGGGCTGAACCCCGGCCCGCTCCTCTTCACCTCGAACGCCTCGCTGGTCTACACGATCTTCGCCAGCATGCTGATCGCCAACCTGCTGATGATCGTCGCGGCGATGGGCGTGGCGCGGGTCTTCTCGACGCTGATGCGCGTGCCGCCGGCCATCCTCGGCGCCTTCATCATCGTGCTGAGCGTCGTCGGCGCCTACGGCGTGCGCAACAACCTGTTCGACGTCTATGTCTGCCTCGCCTTCGGCATCGCCGGCTACGTCATGAAGCGCACCGGCTTCCCGCCGGCCCCGCTGGTGGTCGGCGTGATCCTGGGGCCGCTGTGCGAGCGCTACTTCCTCACCTCGCTCGCCAACTACGACGGCAACATGGCGGTCTTCTTCAGTCGCCCGATCAGCGGCACGATCCTGGCCCTGGCCGCCGCCTTCCTCGTCTGGTCGATGTGGCCGTCGGGCAAGCCGCTGCTCCGCCGTCCGCCGAAGGACCCGACCCACGGCGGTCCGGCTTCCAAGGAACCGCCCCACCGGGTGCTCAAAGCCTGACCGTCCGAACCAACGAACGAACCTTCAGGGAGAGAGACAAACACAATGGACAACATCATGCTCGACCGAACGCCGGCCAGCGCCGACCGGGAGGCCGTCGCCGCCCTCCTCGCCCGCGCCCGCGCCGCCCAGCGCGCCTTCGCCGACGCGACGCAGGAGCGGGTGGACGACGCCGTCGCGGCCCTCGCCTGGGCGATCTACGAGCCGGGCCGCGCCCGCGCCCTGGCCGAGCTGGCGGTGGCCGACACCGGCCTCGGCAACGTCGCGGACAAGATCACCAAGAACCAGCGCAAGACCTTCGGGACGCTGCGCGACCTGATGCGGGTGCGCACCGTCGGCGTGATCGAGGAGGACACCGCCAAGGGCATCGTGAAGATCGCCAAGCCGCTGGGCGTCGTCGGTGCCGTCACGCCCTCCACCAACCCGGCGGCCACGCCGGTCAACAAGGCGATGATGGCCGTCAAGGGCCGCAACGCCATCATCATCGCCCCCTCCCCCATGGGCTCCGCCGCCACCGGCCGCACGGTCGAGCTGATGCGGGCCGAGCTGGCGCGCATCGGCGCGCCGGAGGATCTGGTGCAGATGATCCCCACCCCCATCACCAAGGGCCTGACCCAGGCGCTGATGGAGGCGGTCGACCTCGTCGTCGTCACCGGATCGCAGGACAACGTGCGCCGTGCCTATTCCAGCGGCACCCCGGCCATCGGCGTCGGGGCCGGCAACGTCCCGGTCATCGTGGACGAGAGCGCCGATCTGGCCGAGGCGGCGCGCAAGATCTGCGCGTCCAAGACCTTCGACAATTCCACCTCCTGCTCGTCGGAGAACGCGCTGGTCGTTCTCGACTCCGTCTACGACGCGACCATCGCGGCGCTAGCGGAAGCCGGCGCCCACCTCTGCACCCCGGAGGAGCGGGAGCGCGTGCAGTCGCGCCTGTGGGAGAACGGCAAGCTGAACCGCAAGCTGATCGCCAAGGACGCCGCCATCCTCGCCGAGGCGTTCGAGCTGGCGCCCAAGGCGCGCGAGGCCCGCTTCTTCCTGGTGGAGGAAACCGGGGTCGGCAAGGCGCACCCCTTCTCCGGCGAGAAGCTGTCGCTGGTGCTGGCGGTCTACCGGGTGCCGGACTTCGACGCGGCGGTCGATCAGGTGCGCAAGATCCTCGATCACCAGGGGCGCGGGCATTCCTGCGGCATCCACACGCGGGACGAGGCGCACGCCAAACGGCTGGCCGACGAGCTGGACGTTGTGCGCGTGCTGGTCAACTTCGCCCACACCTTCGGCAACGGCGGCGGCTTCGACAGCGGGCTGAACTTCACCCTCTCCATGGGCTGCGGAAGCTGGCAGAAGAACTCCATCTCCGAGAACCTGAGCTGGAAGCACTTCGTCAACATCACCCACCTCGTCCGCCCGATCCCGGAGGACAAGCCGAGCGAAGAGGCCCTGTTCGGCCCCTTCTGGTCCCGCCACGGACGCTGACGGAGGCGACGATGAACTTCGAGGAACAAGCCGGAAAATCCGTGCTCGCCCGCGCCGGGGTGAGCGTTCCGCAGGGACGCCTCTGCGCCAGCGCGCAGGAGGCCGAGGAGGCCGCCCGCGCCATCGGGCCGGTGGTCGTCAAGGCGCAGGTGCCCACGGGCAAGCGCGGCAAGTCGGGCGGCGTCAAGCTGGCCGCCACGCCGGAGGAGGCCGCAGCATCCGCGCGGGCCATCCTGGGCATGGAGATCGGCGGCTTTCCGGTCGCCCGCGTGCTGGTCGAGGAGCAGGCCGCCATCGCCCGCGAATTCTACGCCGCGGTTCTGAACGACCCGGCCAGCCGCAGCCCGCTCGTGCTGTTCTCCACCGAGGGCGGCATGGACATCGAGGAGGTCGCGGCGACCCGGCCCGAATCCCTGCGCCGCATGGCGGTGGACATCCGCAAGGGCTTCGGCCCGGCGGACGCGCGCCGCCTGCTGCTGGGGCTCGACCTCGGCGAGGCCGCAGCACCGGTGGCGGCGATGCTGGTCGATCTCTACCGCGTCTACCGCCAGCACGACGCCGAGCTGCTGGAGATCAACCCGCTGGCCCTGCTCGCGGACGGCCGCGTCGTGCCGCTGGACTGCAAGCTGACGGTGGACGATGCCGCCCTCTACCGGCAGACCGACATCGCCGAACTGGGCGCCAAGGAACCCCTGTCGGCGCTGGAGGAGCGCGGGCGGGCGCTCGACCTCAAATACATCGAGCTGGAGGGCAACGTCGGCGTGCTGGCGAACGGCGCCGGGCTGACCATGACGACGATGGACGTGGTCAGCCACGCCGGCGGGCGCCCCGCCAATTTCCTGGAGATCGGCGGCGAGGCCTATACCAAGGGGACGGAGGCGCTGGACCTCGTGCTGTCCAACCCCGGCGTCAAAAGCCTCGTCGTCAATTTCTGCGGCGCCTTCGCCCGCACCGACGTGATGGCCGGCGGCGTGATCCAGGCCTGGAAGACGCTGAACCCCACCATCCCCGTCTTCTTCTCCATCCACGGCACCGGCGAGGACGAGGCCGTGCGCATGGTGCGGGAGGAGCTGGGGATCGAACCCTACGACCGGATGGAAGACGCCATCTCGGCAGCCGTGGAGGCCGCGCGATGATCGTACGCAAGAGCGACCGGGTCCTGGTGCAGGGCATCACCGGCAAGCAGGGCACCTTCTGGACCGAGCAGATGCAGGCCTACGGCACCACCGTGGTCGGCGGCGTGAACCCGAAGAAGGCCGGGCAGAGTCATTGCGGCGTGCCCATCTTCGCCACCGCGAAGGAGGCCATGGCGAACGGCGGCTTCGACGTGTCGGTGATGTTCATCCCGCCCGCCGCCGCCAAGGCCGCCGCCATCGACGCCATCGAGGCCGGGGCGAAGACCGTCGTCTGCCTGACCGAGCACATTCCGTCGCACGACGTGATGGAGATGCACGCCGCCGCCGCGGAGCACGGCACCCGCATCATCGGGCCGAACACCGCCGGCATCGTGACTCCGGGGGAATGCTTCGTCGGCATCATGCCCGCCTTCAACCCGCGCGTCTTCCAGCCGGGCCGGGTCGGCGTCATCTCGCGCAGCGGCAGCCTGGGCACGCTGGTCTGCCTGAACCTCGTGCGCGGCGGGTATGGCCAGTCGGCCTTCCTCGGCATCGGCGGCGATCCGATGATCGGCACGACGACCAAGGACGCGCTGGCCGCCCTGATCGACGATCCGGGCACCGACGCCATCGCGCTGATCGGCGAGATCGGCGGCAGCATGGAGGAGGAGGCGGCGGAGCTGGTGGCGAAGACGGACAAGCCCGTCGTCTCCTTCATCGCCGGCCGCGCCTCCCCGCCCGGCAAGAAGATGGGCCATGCCGGGGCCATCGTGACCGGCGACCGCGGCAGCCACGCCTCCAAGCGCGGCGCGCTGGAACGCGCCGGGGCCGTGGTGGTGGACGTGCCCGGCGACCTGCCGGCGGCCCTCGACGCGCTGATGGCCGAGGCCGCGAAACGGTCGGGCGCGCAGCGGCTCGCGGACTGACCGCGCAGCCGCCCTTTTGAAGAACGGCACGGCAGCACCGCCCCCTCTCCCGGCCCCCGCCGGGAGGGAACGGGGGAGGCATACCGGAAGGAACGGAACGACATGGCGAAGATCGACGACGTCGGCGGCCAGCGCGCGCGCGGGTTCGCCTTCACCCAGGGCCGGGGCTTCCAGCGAAGGAACGGGCCGGCGGCGCCCGAGGACGCGCGCGGCTGGCTCGACCGCTACCAGTCGCCGCGCGAGGACATCGACCCCTCGCCGACCCTCTCCGACACGGTCAAATACACCACCTGCTACATGTGCGCCTGCCGCTGCGGCATCAAAGTGCACATCAAGGACGGTAAGCTCCGCTTCATCGAAGGGAACAAGGACCATCCGGTGAACCACGGCGTGATCTGCGCCAAGGGGTCCGCCGGCATCATGACCCAAAACTCCCCGGCCAAGCTGCGCAAGCCCCTGCTGCGCACCGGGGAGCGCGGCACCGGCGAGTTCCGCGAGATCGAGTGGGACGAGGCGCTGACCATCCTGACCGAGCGTCTCGGCAAGATCCGCGACAGCGACCCCAGCAAGCTCGCCTTCTTCACCGGGCGCGACCAGAGCCAGTCGCTGACCGGCTTCTGGGCGGCGCAGTTCGGCACGCCCAACTTCGCGGCGCACGGCGGCTTCTGCTCCGTCAACATGGCGGCGGCGGGCATGTACACGCTGGGCGGCAGCTTTTGGGAGTTCGGGGAGCCGGACTGGGACCACACCCGCTACCTGCTGCTGTTCGGCGTGGCCGAGGACCATGACAGCAACCCGATCAAGATCGGCCTGTCGAAGATGAAGGCGCGCGGCGCCAAGATCGTCTCCGTCAACCCGATCAAGACCGGCTATTCCGCCATTGCCGACGAGTGGGTCGGCATCCGTCCGGGCAGCGACGGGCTGTTCGTCTTCGCCCTGATCCACGAGCTGCTGCGCGCCGACCGCATCGACGCCGAGTATCTGGTCCGCTACACCAACGCCCCCTGGCTGGTGATCCAGGACCCCGGCGCCCCCGACGATGGCCTGTTCGCCCGCGACGCCGACGGCGCCCCGCTGGCCTGGGACGCGGTGGAGCAGCGCGCCGTTCCGGCGACCGCGGCCGGTATCCGGCCGGCGCTGGTCGGCGCCGTCACCCTGCCGGACGGGCGGCGGGCCGTGCCCTCCTTCCATCTGCTGGCCGAGCGCTACCTCGACCCGCAGCACGCGCCGGAAGCGGTGGCCGAGCGCTGCGGCGTCCCCGCCGACACCATCCGCCGCATCGCCGCCGAGATGGCCCACCTCGCCTTCCAGGAGACGCTGACCATCGAGCAGCCCTGGACCGACTGGGCCGGGCGGCGCCACGAGCGGATGGTCGGGCGGCCCATCGCCATGCACGCCATGCGCGGCATCTCCGCCCATTCCAACGGCTTCCACACCTGCCGGGCCATCCACATCCTGCAAATCCTGCTGGGCACCATCGACGTGCCGGGCGGCTGGCGCTACAAGTCGCCCTACCCCCGCCCCGCCCCGCCGGGTCCCAAGCCCGCCGGCAAGCGCGGCGAGACCGGCCCCGGCAAGGCCATCCACGGGATGCCGCTCGGCTACCCGATGGGGCCGGAAGACCTGCTGGTCGGCGAGGACGGCGAGCCGCTGCGCATCGACAAGGCCTTCAGCTGGGACGCGCCGCTGTCGGTGCACGGGCTGATGCACATGGTGGTCGCCAACGCCTGGGAGGGCGACCCGTACCGCGTCGACACGCTGTTCATGTACATGGCCAACATGGCCTGGAACTCGTCGATGAACACGTCCGAGACCATGCGGATGCTGGCCGACAAGGACCCGGACACCGGCGAGCACCGCATCCCCTTCATCGTCTATTGCGACGCCTACGCCTCGGAGATGGTGGCCTACGCCGATCTCGTGCTGGCCGATACCACCTACCTGGAACGGTGGGACTGCATCTCCCTGCTCGACCGCCCGATCGGCAGCGCGCACGGCCCCGGCGATTCGATCCGCCAGCCGGTGCTGACCCCCGACCGCGACGTGCGGCCCTTCCAGGACGTGCTGATCGAGCTGGGCGCCCGTCTCGGCCTGCCCGCCTTCGTGCGGGAGGACGGCAGCCCGCGCTACCCCGGCGGCTATCCCGACTACATGACCAACCACGAGCGCAAGCCCGGCATCGGCCCGCTGGCCGGCTGGCGCGGCGCCGACGGCAAGGAGGCCGGCAAGGGCGCGCCCAACCCGGACCAGCTCGACCGCTACGTCCGCAACGGCTGTTTCTGGCACTTCGAGCTGCCGCCGGAGCAGCACTATTTCAAGCACGCCAACCAAGCCTATCTGGAGACCGCCACCCGCATGGGCTTCCTCGACAAGCCGGAGCCGGTGATCCTCCAGCTCTACGTCGAGCCGCTCCAGAAATTCCGCCTCGCCGCGCGCGGGCACGGCGCGGTGGTGCCGCCCGCTGACAAGCGGCAGCGGGTGGAGACCTACTTCGACCCCCTGCCCTTCTGGTACCCGCCGCTGGAGGAGGAGGGGCTGGACGAGGGCGCCTTCCCACTGCACGCGGTCACCCAGCGCCCGATGCCCATGTACCATTCCTGGGGGTCGCAGAACGCCTGGCTGCGGCAGATCATGGCCCGCAACAGCCTGTACATCGCGCGGTCCACCGCGGAGCAACTCGGCCTAGCCGACGGCGACTGGGCCTGGGTGACCAGCCCGACCGGGCGGATCCGGGTGCCGGTCCAGCTGATGGACGGGGTGGAGGCCGGGACGGTGTGGACCTGGAACGCCATCGGCAAGCGCTCCGGCGCCTGGAACCTGTCCACCGACGCGCCGGAGGGGACCAAGGGCTTCCTGCTCAACCACCTGATCTCGGAGCTGCTGCCGGAACGCAACGGCTACCGCCACGCCAACGCCGACCCGGTGACCGGACAGGCCGCCTGGTACGACCTGCGCGTCCGCGTCGAGAAGGCGCCGCCGAAGGAGCGGGCCGAGACGATGCCGCGCTTCCCCGCCCAGGCCATGCCGCCGGGCATCGAGCCGCCGCCCGCCATCCTGCGCACCGGCGCCGCCTTCCGGCCCACATCTCGGGGAGTCCGGTCATGACGAGCCTTCCCAACCGCGAACCCGGCGCCCCCCGGCTGGGGCTGGTCATCGATCTCGACACTTGCGTCGGCTGCCACGCCTGCGCGGTCGCCTGCAAGCAGTGGAACGACGGCGGCCACATGGCGCCGCTGACCGATTACGACGCCTACGGTGCCGGCCCGGACGGGGTGTGGTTCAACCGCATCCACAGCTTCGAGGCCGGAACCGGGGAGAGCGGCTGCGGGTCGCGCACCACCAACTTCCCGCGCTCCTGCCTGCATTGCGAACAGCCCGCCTGCGTGACCGTCTGCCCGACCGGCGCCTCCTACAAGCGCGCCGAGGACGGGATCGTTCTGGTCAACGAGGATCTGTGCATCGGCTGCAAGCTGTGCTCCTGGGCCTGCCCCTACGGCGCGCGGGAGTTCGACCAGGACGTCGGCGTGATGAAGAAATGCACCCTGTGCATCGACCGCATCCACAACGAGACGCTGGCGGAGGCGGAGCGGGTGCCGGCCTGCGTCATGGTCTGCCCGACCTCCGCCCGCCATTTCGGCGACCTCGCCGACCCGGCCTCCGCCGTCTCGAAGCTGGTGGCGGAGCGCGGCGGCTACGACCTGATGCCGGAGCTGGGCTACGAGCCGACCAACAAGTACCTGCCGCCCCGGCCCCGCCCCACCCTGGCGCTTGACGAGCGCGTCACCAAGGACAGCGCCAACGACGATTTGCCGCTCCACGGCCTGCTGAAATGGGCCGACCGCATCCTGGCGCGCTGAGGGAGGGATTCTCATGCATCCGGCCTTCTCCATCATCTTCTTCACCAGCGCCGCGGGCGCCGGCTACGGCCTTCTCGCCCTGCTCGGCCTGCTGGCGCCCTTCGGCCTGCTGCCGGCGAGCCCGCTGTTCGGCCTCGCCGCCCTCGCCCTCGCCCTGGGGCTGGTGGTGGCCGGACTGTTGTCCTCGCTGGCCCATCTCGGCCGGCCGGAGCGGGCGTGGCGGGCGCTGTCGCAATGGCGCAGCTCCTGGCTGTCGCGCGAAGGCGTGGCGGCGGTCGCCACCTTCCTGCCGACGGGCGTCTTCGCCATCGCCTGGATCGTCCTGGCGACCAGCGGCGGTATCGTTGGAATCGCCGGCTGGATCACCGCGGCGATGGCGGCGGTCACTGTCTACTGCACGGCAATGATCTACGCCTCGCTGAAGCCGATCCGCCAGTGGGCCAACCCCTGGGTGCCGCGCACGTACTTGGCTCTGTCGCTGATGACCGGGGCGCTGCTGCTGAACGCGCTGCTCGGCGTGGTCGGGGAGGCGGCGGGCTGGTCCTCCCTGCTGGCGCTGGCGTCGGTGGCGCTGGCCTGGGCGGCCAAGGAAGGGCATTGGCGCCACTGCGCCACCGCCCGCCCCGTCAGCACGGCGGAGACGGCGACCGGGCTCGGTCATATCGGGCGGGTCCGCCTGCTCGACGCCCCGCACAGCGAAGACAACTACCTGCTCAAGGAAATGGGTTTCCGCGTCGGGCGCCGCCACGCCGTCCGCCTGCGCCTCATCACCCGCCTCGCCGCCTTCGCCCTGCCGGCGGCGCTGAGCCTCGGCGCGCTGGTCGCCGGTCCCGGCGCCCTGTCCGGCACGCTGGCGCTGCTGGCCGCCGCCGCCGCCGCGCTGGGGGTGATCGCCGAACGCTGGCTCTTCTTCGCCGAGGCGAAACACACCGTGACCCTTTTCTACGGCGCCGGGGAAGCCTGAACCCGCCTCTTCACCCCTCAATCGGGAAAGGAGCAGACATGCCGCAAGACCACGCCGATCACGGCCCCGCCCTGGCCCTCCTGATGACCCGCGCCAAGGCGATGGACGCCCGGAGCCTCTACATCTGTGGCTCGCCCTCCTGCCCCCGCGTGGGCTTCCGCTCCGGTCCGGCCATTGTCTACGAGCCTTTGCCTGCCGGCCTCGCCGGACGCCTGATCGACCGCTTCGCGGTGGACGGGCGCGGCCTGAGCCAAGGGCTGCTCGTCTGGAGCGGGCGCCATTACCGCTGGTTCAGCATGCCGATGCCGGAGGGGGACGACAGCTACGCCCCCCTGATCGCCGTGCACCGGCCCGCCATTTGTCCCGGCCCCGGCGAGCGGGCCATGCCGCGCGTGATCGCCGGCTGACCGCCCCGCCCTCCCCTTCATTCCACACCACCCATCCATGAAACGAGGATGCGCACCATGAAAATGACCACCGAGGAAGCGTTCGTGAAGGTCCTTCAGATGCACGGCATCCGGCACGCCTTCGGGATCATCGGATCGGCCATGATGCCGGTCTCCGACCTCTTCCCCAAGGCCGGCATCCGGTTCTGGGATTGCGCGCACGAGACCAACGCCGCCCTGATCTGCGACGGCTACAGCCGGGTCACCGGCGAGATGGCCATGGCCATCGCCCAGAACGGACCCGGCGTGACCGGGTTCGTCACCTCCATCAAGACGGCCTATTGGAACCACACGCCGATGCTGCTGGTGACGCCGCAGGCCGCCAACAAGACCATCGGCCAGGGCGGTTTCCAGGAGGTCGAGCAGATGGCCATGTTCAGGGAGATGGTCTGCTATCAGGAGGAGGTGCGCGATCCCAGCCGCATGGCCGAGGTGCTGAACCGCGTCATCGAGAAGGCGTGGCGTGGCTGCGCCCCGGCGCAGATCAACGTGCCGCGCGATTACTGGACCCAGGTGATCGACGTCGAGCTGCCGCAGATCGTCCGGCTGGAACGCTCGGCCGGCGGACGGCAGGCCATCGCCGAGGCGGCCCGCCTGCTGTCGGAGGCGAAATTCCCGGTCATCCTCAACGGCGCCGGGGTGGTGATCGGCGGGGCCATTCCGGACAGCATCGCGCTGGCGGAACGGCTGGACGCGCCGGTCTGCTGCGGCTACCAGCACAATGACGCCTTCCCCGGCAGCCACCCGCTGTCGGTCGGGCCGCTCGGCTACAACGGCTCCAAGGCGGCGATGGAACTGATCGCCAAGGCCGACGTCGTGCTGGCGCTCGGCACGCGGCTCAACCCCTTCTCCACCCTGCCCGGCTACGGCATCGACTATTGGCCGAAGGGCGCGCAGATCATCCAGGTGGACATCAACCCCGACCGCATCGGCCTGACCAAGAAGGTCTCGGTCGGCATCTGCGGCGACGCCAAGCAGGTCGCGCAGCAGATCCTGGCGCAGCTCGCCCCCGGCGCCGGGGACGCGGGCCGGCTGGAGCGCCGGGCGCTGATCCATCAGACCAAGTCGGCGTGGCTTCAGCTCCTGTCCTCGCTCGACCATGAGGAGGACGATCCCGGAACGAGCTGGAACGCCGAGGCGCGCGAGCGCGAGTCCGACCGCATGTCGCCGCGTCAGGCGTGGCGGGCCATCCAGGCCGCCTTGCCGGCGGACGCCATCCTCTCCACCGACATCGGCAACAACTGCGCCATCGGCAACGCCTACCCCACCTTCGAGGAGGGGCGGAAGTATCTGGCGCCGGGCATGTTCGGCCCCTGCGGCTACGGCTTCCCGTCGATCGTCGGCGCGAAGATCGGCTGCCCGAGCACGCCGGTCGTCGGCTTCGCCGGTGACGGGGCCTTCGGCATCTCGATGAACGAGATGTCCTCGATCGGGCGCGAGGGATGGCCGGCGGTCACCATGGTGATCTTCCGGAACTTCCAATGGGGGGCGGAGAAGCGCAACACGACGCTGTGGTACGACAACAACTTCGTCGGCACGGAGCTGAACCCCAAGCTCAGCTACGCCAAGGTGGCCGAGGGTTGCGGCCTGAAGGGCGTCACCGCGCGCACCCAGGATGAGGTGACCGCCGCCCTGCGCCAAGCCATCGAGGACCAGGGACGCGGCATCACCACCTTCGTCGAGGTGATCCTGAACCAGGAGCTGGGCGAGCCGTTCCGCCGCGACGCCATGAAGAAGCCGGTGGCGGTCGCCGGCATCGACCCGGCGGACATGCGCCCGCAGCAGGCCTTGTAAGGCGGGGCTCGGCACCGTTTGCGTGGTGCGTCTGTCATGAGTTGTAGGGGCTTTGCCCCCACCCTAGCCCTCCCCCGCTAACGCAGGGGAGGGAACTTTTTTGCCCCCTCCCCTGCGCAGCGGGGGAGGGTCGGGGTGGGGCAACACTGTCCAAAATTGACACCCTGGGGCATGTCACGTTTCGACTTCGAAAGCCCTCATAAGTTGCCTAATTTACGAAATCACACAACCTTAAGGCGCTTTCGATTTCGAAAGCGGTCACTCTCCCAGCAGGTCGTCGATGCGCATCCGCAAGTCCCGCAGCAGCTCCCGATGCTCCTTCTGCATCGCGGTGCTGACCGCGTCGATGGCCTTCAACTCCTTCTCGATACGGTTGATCGAGCGGCCCAGCACGCGCATCGGCTCCGCCGTTCCCGGCGCCTTGGACGCCCGCGCCGCGCGCACCGACTGCACCGTCAGCCCGCCGGTGCGCGCCGACTGCCACAGCCGCCGCACCTCCCCTTCGTCGCCGACGAAGGCCAGCTCGACCAGGGCGGAACGGGACACCGCGTCGGGGTTCTCCCGGTACTCGCGGAGGATGTCGGTCGGCAGGTCCAGCACCTTCAGCCGCTTCGACACCTCGGCCTCCGAACAGCCGAGCACCGCGGCGACCTCCGCCTGGGCGTAGCCGTGGCTGTCGATGAGCTGGCTCAGGCCCCGGGCGAGATCGATGGCGTCCAGGTCCACGCGCTGGACGTTCTCGATCAGCGCGATCTCCTCGGCTTTGCCTTTGGTGATGATGGCGGCGATGGTCGGGCGGCCGAGCATCTGGTGGGCGCGCAGGCGGCGTTCGCCGGCCACGAGGCGGTAGGCGCCCTTCTCCGCGGTCTCCTGCACCAGCACCGGCTGCTGAAGCCCATGCCGCTCGATGGAAGCGGCCAGCGAGGCGAGTGCGGTCTCGTCGAAGACGGTGCGCGGCTGGTTGGGGTCGGTGCGGATGGCGGCGACGTCGGCCTCGATCAGCCGGGGCAGGGCGCCGGTCAGCCCGAACAGCCGGTCGGTCTCCGGGGCCGGGGCGGTGCTCTTTGCTTGCAGGACGGTGGTAGCGGTCTGGCGGGTCAGCTTCTTAGGCGGCATCGGACGACTCCCGGATGCGTCCGGTGGCCTTCAGAAGGGCACCGGCGATGGCGGCATAGCTTTCCACGCCCGGCGCGCCGATGTCGGCGTCCAGCGTGATGACGTTGGCCCCGGCGGCCTGCGCGTAGATCGTCGCGCGCGGCACCGGCGGGAAGACCCGATAATCCTCTCCCCACAGCCGGCCGATGTCCTCCAGCGAGGAGCGGTCCTGGGTCTGGCGGGGATTCAGCATGGTCGGCAGCACGCCCAGAATCCGCAGGTTCGGGTTCAGCCGCCGCTGGATCTTCGTCACCGTGTCCAGGAAGGCGTTCACGCCCAGGATGGCGTGCGGCTCCGCCTGGCAGGGGATCAGCACATAGTCCGCCGCGGTCAGCGCGTTGATGGTGACCGCCCCCAGGTTCGGCGCGCAGTCGATCAGGATGAAATCGTAATCGCCCCGCACCGCGTCCAGCATCTCCGCCATGGCGGTCTGAGCGTTGGTCAGGTTGCCGGGCAGCTCGGTGTCGGCGCTGGCGAGCGCGATGCTCGACGGCACCACATGCAGACCCTCGACGCTGGTCGGGCGGATGACCTCGGCCAGCTTCGCCTTGCCCATCAGCGCGTGGTAGAGCACCCTGCCCTGCTCCGTCAGCGCCACCACGTCGGTCTGCGGCACGCCGACATGCACCGTGGCGTTGCCCTGCGGATCGGCGTCCACCAGCAGCACGCGGTTCCCCGACCGGGCCAGCATGAAGGCGACGTTGATCGAGGTCGCCGTCTTGGCCGTGCCGCCTTTTTGCAGGCCGACGGCGATGGTCGTGCCGGCCCGCGGCGCCTCGGTCGCCGGCTGCTCCAGGGACAGCAGCAGCAGACGACCCAGCACGTCGCGGGGCAGGGGCTCGCGCCCCGTCTCCCACTTGCTGAGCCGCTGCTTGTCGTAGCGGCGGCCGGTCAGTTCGTTCACGAACGCGGCCATCTGCGTCTGGGTGAGGCCGCGCTTCTCGCGCAGCAGCTTCAAATCGTCGCCGGTCATTGCCCCCTCGTCGCCACATTTGCCGGAGTCGTCTGGGAAGCTATCAAGTCGTCCCAACCCCCGCAATGGGTGTCTACCCGAGATCCGGAGCAGCCGGCACTGGCGGAACATGGCCTCTCCGGTGCATAACTAAGGTATGCGGGGCCGGAGGCGGCGCCGGGGCTGTGGGGTTGCGCGGATGGCGGCGAACTGGTCGGTGCGGCAACTGGTGTGTCAGGCGCATGGCTGCGAACTGGCCGTGTCGTGGCGGACCGATGGACGCTGGACCTGGACCGTGTCGGTCGCCGGGGAGCGCATCGCCGTGGGGATCGCCCAGTCGCAGGAGGGCGCCCAGGACGCCGCCGCCAACGCGGCGGAACGCCACGCCCGCGCGGACGGCATCATCCAACTGACCATGTTCTGAACAGGCAGAGATCCGGGAACCGCCTTCAGGCGTCGAATTGGGCGTATTGCGCCGCAACATAACCGTCGATACGGGCTTAGCCCATACAATCTCCAGAAAAAGCGCTTAGCCACAGAGAATAATCCAGCGGGATTTTGCGCGAACCCATCAGGGTTTCTGTGATTTTCCCGTGCGCCCCCTATTGTTTGTGGACGATCGCAAAGACCGTAGGCCGCGCGAGATCCGCCTAAGACCTTCCGCGGAGCTTCGACCTTTGACGATGCGACGGCCTTGGCCTCCGGCCAGGGAAGCGGGACGGGCGGGGTTCCACGTCCGCTCCGATTGTGCCCATTCGACCAACCACGCGAGAGGTTCGACGTGACTTCGCTGGGGAAACGCCAGATTCACACCGACGCATTTGGGGGCGATTGCCTGGACGCTTCACCGGCTGTCGAGATCGACCGTATGGACCGCGGCGGTTGGTACGCCGTCATGAGCGGCTTCGACGACGCCAACATCTTCCAGACCTGGGATTTCGGACGCATCGCCCATCCCAACCGCGACCTCAGCCACATCGTGCTGCGCCGGGACGGCCAGCCAATCGCCGCGGCCCAGCTGCTGGTCCGCCGGGTGCCGGGCATCGGCGGCATTGCGCTGGTCATGTGGGGACCGCTGTGGCGCCCCAAGGGCCGCCGGGCCGATCCGGACGCGTTCCTGGCCATCATGGATGCGATGAAGGCCGAGTACAGCGTCAGGCGCGGGCTGTTCCTGCGCGTCCTGCCGCGCATCGAGGACGGGGCAGGGGAGGGCGCCCGTGCGCTGTCCGCCATGGAGGCGCTGGGGATGCGGCACAGCGACGCCAAGGCCCCTTACCGCACCTTCATCATGGACCTGACCCGCGACGAGGCGACGATCCACAAGGACCTGTCCCGCCACTGGCGCCGCGGCCTCGCCAAGGCCGAAGGGGCAGGGCTGGAGATCGTCGAGGGCTCCTCGCCGGAGATCCTCGACGCCATCGACGACCTGTTCATCCAGACGCAGCGCCGCAAGGGCTTCCGCGCCTTCGACAGCCGCACCCTGACGAAGGTTCACCGCGCCCTGCCGGACGGCATGAAGATGCACGCCGTGATGGCCTCCCACAACGGCGAGCCGGTGGCCGGCGTGGTGGTGTCGCTGCTCGGCGACACGGCGCTGATGCAGAATTCGGCCACCGCCGAGGCCGGACTGCCGCTGAACGCCGCCTTCCTCGTCCACTGGAAGGCCATGCAATGGGTGAAGGCCAGCGGCGGGAAGCGCTACGACCTGCACGGCGTCAACGCCCAGGCCAACCCCGGCGTCCACCTGTTCAAGCGCGGCTTCGCCGGCAAGGGGGAGGAGGAGCGGGTCTTCATCGGCACCTTCGAGGCGCCCGGCCCGATGCTCAGCCGGCTTCTCGTCGAAGGCGGCCAGACGGTGCGCACGCTGGCCGCGACCTGCACCGCGCAGGCGAGCCAGATGATGGCGATGGCGATGAACAAGGGGCCGGCCGAACGCGCCGACGCCACCACCCCCTCCAACCCGGCGTAAGCGCCAGACATGCAGAACGCCCGGTCCATGGCCTGGACCGGGCGTTTCGTTTGCGGGTTACCGTGTAAGCGTTACTGGGTGCGTGCGATCACCGGCACGCCGTCCAGATCCTTGGGAAGATCGTCGGGGATGCCCGACGCGAAATTGACCGCGATGGCGTAGTCGTCGGACAGCTTCGTGACTTCGGCGCGGGTCATACCGGGGTACCCGCTGAGGATCGCCAGATAACGGTCACGGGCGGCTTCGGCAGCCTCTTTCGGCACGGGCATACGGACCTCCCTTTCGTCATAGGATGCCATAATCATTTATGGATTGTTGGCTCCATAAACAATACCCCGATGCGACCTTTTACCGCAAATCCGCCGCTCAGAGTCGGTGAGCGAGCCCGTGCAGGTCGCCGACCACCGTAACGTCGGGCGGGAAGGGGTTCGGAAGCCCTTCCGACACCACCCCGACGAAGCCCGTGCCGGCCTTGCGGGCGGCCTCCAACTCGGTCAGGGAATCGCCGATGGCGAGCGCCCGCGCCGGATCGTGCCCACCCTCCGCGACGATGCGCGCGAAGACTTCCGCCTTCACGTTGGGGGAGCCGGTGATGCTGCGGAAATGCCGCTCCAGCCCCTTGGCGCGCACAGTGCCCATCAGCACGTCGTGCGGCGTGCCCGAGACGAGGTGGCAGGGCGTGCCGTCCAGCCGGTCCAGCACCGTCTCCGCGCCGGCGATCAGCGCGCAGTCGGGAACGCGCGGATCGACGATCTCGGCGTAGCGGCGGGCCAAATCGTCGATCTCCGCCGGGCCGGGGTCGCGCCCGAACATTTCCCGCTCCAGGATCGCCAGCATCTTGAAGCGGCTGAGGCCGCCGTTGCGCCAGATCGTCTGGCGCATCCGCTCCTCGGTCTCCGCATCGTCGATGCCGTAGAGGATGGCGAAGCCGCCGTTCTTGGTGGGCACGGAGTCGATGATGACGCCGTCGAAATCGAAGATCACGACCTCCGGGTCCAGCCGGTCGGGTGTCTGAAGCATTGCGCCGTCTCGCATCGTTGTGGTGGCCCCGCACGGAACAGGGGCGGGTGCCGGAAAAGGCGTCGGAGGATCGTACAGGAAATCCCCCGTGCCTCAACGGTTCGGGCGGAAGAAAGAGCCTTTCGGAAAAGCTGTCTCACAGTGTGGCGCAGGCCACAGCGGGGGAGGGCGGCGGGGCGTAGTGTCTGGTCATCGAACAGGCCGGGCCCCGACGCAGACGGAACCGGCAGACACCCCAGAAGCCAACTCCCCAGACACCGGAAGGAAACCACACCATGCGCCGCACCACCCTGATCGCCGCCGCCGTCGCCGTCCTGGGCTCCGCCGCCTCCTTTGCCCCGGCCTTCGCCGGCGACCTGATGACCGGCGGCATCCCGCTCGGCAACGCCAGCAACCTGGGCGTCATCTCCAACACCGCCGCGGGTATCCAGAACAAGGCGCAACAGCAGGTGATGGGCGTGCAGGCCGGTGGCGGTCTGGCCGGCCCCTTCGGCACCGCCTCCAACCTGGGCAACGTTTCCAACCTCGCCGCCGGGGTCGGCAACAAGGCCAAGCAGCAGGTCTTCGGCGTCCAGACGGGCGGGATGGGCGGCGGGGTGAAGGCGCCCTTCGCTCTGGGCGGCTTCAACAGCAACGCCGGCACCGTCAGCAACAGCGCGGTCGGCATCGGCAACACCGCCCAGCAGCAGGTCAAGGCCATGCAGTTCGGCGCGCCGGGCGCCCTGTTCAACCAGAACCTCGGCACCGTCTCCAACCTTTCCGCCGGCATCGGCAACAAGGCCCAGCAGCAGGTCATCGGCATCCAGAAGTAAGGCTCCCCCGCTTCGCGTCCCTCCCTCCCCGAACCTCGCGGCCGGCAGAACCTCTGCCGGCCGTCTTTTTGCGTGGCGCAGGAAACGGGTGGCCCTCCGTCGCGGCATCCGCGACGATCCCGGCTTCAGGATCGGGAGGACGCCATGGACGAGGACGCGATGTGGAGCGCGGTGATGCGCCGGGAGCGGGATGGTGACGGGCGCTTCGTCTACGCGGTGCGCACCACCGGCGTCTATTGCCGGCCGTCCTGTCCATCGCGACGGGCCAAGCGGGAGAACGTCGCGTTCCACCCGGACGCCACGACGGCCCAGGCGGCGGGCTTCCGCCCCTGCAAGCGCTGCCACCCCGACGCCCCGTCCTCCACGCTCACATGATTCCCAGCAGGCGGATCAGACCCAGCCCGATGGCGCCCAGTGCGGCCAGCGACAGCACCACCGCCGCGGTGACGCGCAGCCCCGCCCGTGACAGCATCCGTACATCCACCCCCAGCCCCAAGGCGGCCATCGACAGCACCGTCAGGACGCCCGCCGCGGTCTGGCTGGCCGCCAGGGCGGCCTCCGGGATCAGCCCCGCCGCCCGCAGCCCGGCCAGCGCCAGGAAGCCGAGGATGAACCACGGCACCAGCCGGCGCAGCGGGGGGCGAATCTTGGCGCCCCCTTCCCGAGCAGCCCCTTCCGGCTTCGCCATCAGGGCCAGCCCCACCACCACCGGCCCCAGCATCAGCACGCGCAGCAGCTTCACCAGCGTCCCGACCTGGACGCTCAGCGCGCCGACCGGCGCCGTCGCCGCCAGGATCTGCGGCACCGCGTAGACGGTCAGCCCGGCGAACACGCCATACTGCATGGGGGTGAGGCCGAGCAGCGGCACCAGCAAAGGCAGCCCCAGCACCACCAGAACACCCAGCACCGCCGTGAAGGCGATGGCCGCGGCCACGTCGTCGCCGTGGGCCCCGATCACCGGCGCCGTCGCCGCGATGGCCGAGTTGCCGCAGATCGAATTGCCGCAGGCGACCAGCACCGCCATGCGCGGCGGCAATCCCAGCAGGCGCCCGATGCCGTAGCTGACCGCCAGGGCCAGGGCGACCACCCCGGCGATCCCCGCCACCAGCCCCGGCCCGGCCGCCAGAATCGTCTCCGGATCGATGGAGGCGCCCAGCAGGAGCACCGCGACCTCCAGCAGGGTCTTGGCGCTGAAATCCGTCCCCGCCTTCCAGCGCCGCCCCGGTGCCCAGACGCTGCGCAGGGCCACCCCGAGCAGGATCGCCAGGACCAGCGCCTCCAACCAAGCCTGTCCGAAGACCCGCACCTCCAGGCTTTGCAGGGCCAGTGCCGCGCCGCTCACGCCGGAGCAGAGCAGAATCCCCGGCAACAGGGCGCCCAGGGTCGGGCGGGGCGATGAAACAGCGTGGTTCGGCATGACGTCCTCGATTTCCATGCCGGGAAGCTGCGCCCTCTGGACCATTCGTTCCAACGGATTATAATTGACGAATCGTTCGATAGAACCGAACGTTTGAAGGGACAAGGGGCCGGATGACTCTCGAACAGCTCCGCATCTTCGTGGCGGTGGCCACGCAGCAGCATGTGACGCGGGCCGCCGCCGCCCTGAACCTGACGCAGTCCGCGGTCAGCGCAGCCGTTTCCAGTCTTGAGGCACGGCACGCCGTCCGCCTGTTCGACCGGGTGGGCCGCCGCATCGAGCTGACGGAGGCCGGGCGCCTGTTCCTGGGCGAAGCCGTCGCGGTGCTCGCCCGCGCCGAGGCGGCGGAGCGCATGCTGGCCGACCTGTCGGCGCTGAAGCGCGGGCGCATCGCCATCCACGCCAGCCAGACCATCACCGGCTATTGGCTGCCCGAACGGCTCGTGGCGTTCCACCAGCGCTATCCGGACGTCGACGTCGCGGTGAAGGCCGCCAACACCGCCCAGGTCGCCAAGGCGGTGCGGGACGGCGCCGCCGATCTGGGGTTGGTGGAAGGGGAGGTGACGGACCCGCTGCTCGACCAGGACCGGCTGCCCGGTGACCGCCTGCTGCTGCTGGTGGGCAACCATCACCCCTGGCGCGGGCGGGGCGATCTTCCGGCGGAGGAGCTGCACCGCTCCTCCTGGGTCCTGCGGGAGGCCGGGTCGGGCACCCGCTCCGAATTCGAGGAGGCGTTGCGCGGGCAGGGCAGGGCGCCGGAGGAGTTGCCGGTGGCGCTGGAACTGCCGTCGAACGAAGCGGTGCTGTCGGCGGTCATGGCCGGGGCGGGGGCCACCGCCCTGTCGGATCTGGTGGCCCGCGGCGCGCTGGCGGCCGGCCACCTGCACCGCGTTCCCTTTCCGCTGCCCGAGCGTCCCTTCCGCCTGCTGCGCCACCGCGAGCGCGGGTTGAGCCACGCCGCCCGCACCTTCCGCGATCGGCTGCTCGATGAGTAGGGAAGGGGAGGGGGGTCAGACCACCTCGTCGAACTCGACCCTGGGAATGTCGATCCAGCTTTCCGGCTCGCCGGCGTCCTTGCGCCAGAAGATGACCGGCAGATCGGCGTTCAGCACGCGGGCGATGGTGGCGCCGCGCGCCGTCATCAGCTCCTTGTACTCCGCGGTTTCGACGATGCGCACGCCGTAGCCGGGAATGCGGTCGGCCTGGAGCACGGGGCCGAGCGCGTTCTTGAACTTGCGCAGGTCGTTGTCGGAGCCGACCCGCTTGCGCAGCGGCTCCAGCGCCATCCAGAAGGCGTTGCCGTGGCCCAGATGGGCGCGGGCGATCTCGTAGAGCCGTTTCTCGATAGGCTTCAGCGCGAAGTAGTCTTCCGAATAGGTCAGCAGGTTGTTGCCCAGCGCCGCGCGCACCACCCAGTTCGACAGGACCAGGGTCAAGCCGCGGACTTGCCGCTCGCCGTCCTTCTTGCCGCGGCGGTAGAGCAGCTTGTAATCGGAAATCCAGGAGAAGGCGCCGCTCTCGCCCTCGCCCCCGGCCTCCAGGTTGGTCTTGATCTGGGTGCCCTGGAGCCGTTCCAGCGCCCCTTCGATCTTGTCGTAGGCGCTGCCCCCGGCGGTCTTCCCGACGATGCGCTGGAGGTCGCTGGTGGTGAAGTGCAGCTTCCCCACCTCCGGCCCCATCTTGCCCTCCGCCATCTTCTCGCGCAGCAGCGAGACGGCGTAGATCAGCACCGACTTGTCCCAGATCGTCGCAACGCCGACGTCGCGCGGGGCGCGCACCTCGATCTTCACCTTGCCGTCGTCGTAGGTGGGAAGGCTTTCCACCTTGTCCTTGGACAGGCCGAACAGCGAATAGGCCATCAGCGCCCGGTCGTTGTTCACGTCGCCGCGCAACGGCGAATCCAGCCGCAGCGCCAGCTGAACCGGGCGGTCCAGCAGTTCGGCGTTTTCCTGGTCGGTCTTGTGGTCGTCCATGCACCCAATCTCCCCGGCCCCGCCGCTGGCGGTTACGGTATTGATTCCCGATACGCCCGGCATGTTCCACAGCGCAGGCGCAAACGTCGCCATTCTGCCGAAAGATTCCTCACCGGCCGGAAACGACGCTGTGACCGTGCGGACGAATGTCGCCGTTCTGCCAGTTTCCCCGGACGCTGTGCCCCGCCGGGGCGCTGCCCTGCCGAAAGCGTCCGCGTTCTGACGGTCCGGACTCCCGACAAGCCGGAAAATGGCGCTGAAAGGCTTGGATTCCCTGACTCTTTCTGGACTCCTCGGGGTCCGGAGGCCGCTGCGGGAGGAGCACATTGGCAGAACGGCGACACTCGGTTGCGCGAGTCGGAGTCCGATTCTCGGTCGATTCCCGGAGTCACCGAGGGGCCACAGCCCAGATTATTCGGCAGAACGGCGACATCCGGCGGACTCCGACGTCCCGGCGCGCCGCCCCGTGCGCTGGAATCTTTCGGCAGAACGGCGACGTTTTCCACCCGGTTTCTCGGCAGAACGGCGACACCCAGCCGGTCCCAGCCACCGCCCCAGGGGGCTCAAAGCCTTGATTCCACTGACTCCACGCCCCCGCATCGGCGCAACCGGAGCGATTCCGACGCACGCATTTGAATCGTGGACAGCCTGTTGGGGCCACGACAACATCTTGCGTAACGGGCTCACCGAAGCCCGAACCGGTAGCTTTTGGATCATGGTTTTCGGGCCATGGATTTGACCTGCGGCTCCGAACAGCCGCGACACGCCGAAGAAGGCGACGATAAGGAGGCGACGATGACGTAACGGAGGACACGACCTCCGGAAACACAAAGGGCACAGGTTTGGCGACCTGTGCCCTCGTGCACACCGAAGTGTCGAAAACCGATGGAAGACCGGGAGAACCGGACCCCGCATCAGCGGTTTGGCGACTTCATGATGCCAGGGTAGGTCCGGAAAACCAAGTGGAATCGCGGATTCCACTGACGCTCCCGCTTTGTCTTCCGCCGGGATCGAAGCGCTGGATCATGGGAAGACAATGACTCCGTACACGACCTTGTACCGGCGATGGATCGCTGCGCCTGGCGTGGGAGCCGCGGAAATCGCGGTGCTCTCCGGCCTCTACGCGCGTGCGGATTCCGCCGGCGTCTGCACCGGCCTGGTCCAGGACGAGCTGGCCGCCGAACTCGGCAGGAGCCGTCCCTGGCTGTCCGCCGTGCTGACGAAGCTGCAGGCGCCGGACCTCTCCCTGGTGGAAGCCCGCCGCGAACGCGGTTTCCGCGGGATGGTCTACGCCCTGGCGGGTGTGCAGGACACCGACTCTTCCGGTCGGCCGGCCGACTCCACCGGTCAGCCGGCTGACGGACTCCTAAGGACAGGGAATCCCCTGAATCCTGAATCTCAAAACTCCTCCTCCTTCCGGGCGGGGGGATCGGTTGGGCCTTCGGGCATCAGGAACCGGGACGCCCTCGCTGAAGACTGGCAGCCGGACGCCGCCGATCTGGCCTGGGCCGCGGACACCCGCCCGGAGGTCGATCCGGCCACGGTGACCCGCAAGTTCGTGTCCTGGTGCCGCAAGGCCAACATCCGCAACGGCTACAGCCCGGCCGACCCGTCCGGCGCCTGGCGCAAATGGGTGGCCCGCGAGCTGGTCGCCCCCGCAACGGCGCCAGCCGATGAAAAGCCCGAAGGCACCGTGGTTCCCTTTGCAACCGTTTTCCGCCACCCCTCCAACCGGAGCGACCAGAATGACCGTCACAGCCCTGATCGCCAACCGTCCGAGCCTTCCCGTCAGCGTCGCCCCGCAGACGCCGGACATGGCGTGGCTGCCCGCAACGCCGGCGTCCTCTCTGCCCTGCGCGATCGCCTCGCTCGCCCGACTTGAGCGCGCCGACCTGCGTTTCGAGATCGCGGACTGCGCGCCGGAGGAGATCGGGGCGCTGGCCGAGCGGGTGGAATCCGCCCTTGAGACCGTCTGCCCGGCCATCGGCGTGGAGAATGTGCTGACCGGCATCGAGAAGCTGGCAGCCCGCTTCGGCCTGGAGCTTCCGGACGCCGACGTGCTGGAGGCCGATGTTCTCGAGATGGCCGGCTGGCCAGCCGAGGAATGGATTGCTGGTTTCCGCGGCGTCTGGTCTTCCTTCCGGTCCGGCTACCGGCGCTTTCCCACGATCGGAGACTTCCGCGCCGCCGCCGGTCAGACGTCGGTGACCGGCGGAACGGCGGCGCTGCGCCGGCTGGCCCTGGCCCTGCGCCAGGAACAGCAGATCCGCGTCCGCGAGATTGCCCATCGCCGTCGCCAGAAGGAGAAGGAGGCGGAAACCGCTCGCCGTCAGCAGGCGATGGCTCTCGTCGCTCCGATGACGCCGGCGGTCCCGGCGCGTCCGGCCCCGGGTTCCACCCCGGTGCCCGACCTGGCGTCCGCCGTTGAGGACAACCCGCAAGTCGAGTTGGTTCCGGTGCAACCCCGGGCTCAGACGACACCGACCGCATCAAAGAGCTTCCAAAAGGATCGTCCCACCATCGCTCCTCATACCAGGGTATGTGAAGGACAACGTCCTATAGTTTTCAATAAGCGGCCACATACGAAAAATTCAACCAGAGAAGTCATGCGCTCTCATGACTGTGGACGAGGTCGAGGGGGTGGAGCGAAAGCTTGGCAGGCCCTTCAACATTCCAACAGGGTAACGCCTATATAATCAGCCTTATCCCATCGTTTCAGATTCCGGTGGCGAAGCACGAAAGGGCGGAGCAAGATGCGATAATATGTTCGTGCCTCGAACCTTTCGGATTGTCCATCCATGCCGCTGAAGACGGTATCCCGTCAGCAACCGATGACTCTGCACGGGTACCTGCTGAGGCTTGTGCTGGTGACGCTGGTGCCGATGCTCCTGCTTGGCGGCATGCTTATCGGATGGCTGGTGCAGCAGCAGCGGGAAGCCGTCGAAGACAACATGTCCGACACGGCGGAGGCGCTGGCCCTGATCGTGGACCGGGAGTTGGAGGCGACCATCGATGCTCTGCGGGCGCTGTCCCGCGCGGATGCGCTGGCCGCCGACGATCCCGCCGGCTTCTATGAGCGGGCGACGCTGGCGCTGACGCAGCATCCGTCCTGGACCAACATAGCGCTGGTCGACCCGTCGGGGCGGCAGATCGTCAATACGGCGGTCAAGCTCGGCGCCCCGCTGCCGGACGTGCCCCAGCGCGACGCGCTGCAACGGCTGATCGCGACCCGCCAGCCGGCGGTGTCCGATCTGGTGACCGCGACGGCGGCGGAGCGCCCGACGATCGCCGTGATGGTGCCGGTTCTGCGCGACGGCAGCCTGCGCTACGTCCTGTCGGCGGTGGTCGATCCGCGGACCTGGAGCAATCTGCTGGAGGGTTTCGAGACCCGCTCCGGACTGATCGCCGCAATCATCGACGGCCGGAACCGCATCGCCGCGCGGTCGCGCGATCATGCGGAATATCTGGGGCGGGCGGTGCCGGATTGGTTCCTGGCGGCGCGCGGCACGGCCGACACCGGCAACTACCGCGGCGCCACCCTGGACGGGGTGGAGATCATCGGCGCCTTCCACCACGCGCAGCGCGCCGACTGGACCCTGGTGGCGGCGACGCCCACGGAAGCCGTGCTCAACCCGCTGAACCGCACGGTGGTTCTGGCGCTGGGGCTGGGCTTGGTCCTGCTGGGCGTCTCGCTGGCGTCGGCAGCGGTCTTCGCGCGGCGGCTCGCCCATCCCGTGCGCGAGTTGGCCGCCCATGGCGGCAGCCTGATGGAGGGGCGCGCCATCCGCTACGACGGCGGTGTACCGGTGCGCGAGATCGACGAGCTTCACCGCGTCCTCGCCGAAGCCAGCGCCGCGCTGGTCGGCGCCAGCGAATCCGCCGCCCATGCGGAGGCGCGCTACCGTTCCATCGTGGACACGGCGGTGGACGCCATCGTGGTCATCGACCGGGCCGGCACCCTGCATGGCTTCAACCGCGCCGCCGAACGGATCTTCGGCTACGCCGCGGAGGAGGTGATGGGCCGCAACGTCAGCATGCTGATGCCCGATCCCGACCGCAGCGCGCACGACGGATACTTGAAGCGCTACCACCGCACCGGGGAGCGCCGGATCATCGGCATCGGGCGCGAGGTGACGGGTCAGCGCAAGGACGGGTCGGTGTTCCCGCTGGAACTGTCGGTCGCCGAATGGAAGGCCGACGGCGAGGTGCGCTTCACCGGCATCGTGCGCGACATCACCGCCCGCAGGACGGCGGAGGAGGCGCTGCTCGCCGCCAAGGACGCGGCGGAGCAGGCGATGGAGCACGCCCTGACCGCGGCGGACGAGGCCCGGCGGGAGAAGAACCGCGCGGAGAAGGCGGAGCGGGCGAAAACCCAGTTCCTGGCGGCGGCCAGTCACGACCTGCGCCAGCCCGTGCAGTCGCTTTATTTCTTCGCGCAGGTGCTGGGCGACAAGCTGCATGGCCATCCCAGCCACGAGCTGGTGACCAGCATGGGCCATTCGCTGGACGCGCTGAAGCTCCTGCTCGACGGTCTTCTCGACGTGTCGCGGCTCGACGCCGGGGCGGTGGAGCCCAGCGTCACCGAATGCGCGGTCGGTCCGCTGCTCGACCGTCTGGCCGCGGAATACGGGCCGCGGGCGGACGGGCAGGGGCTGCGGCTGCGGGTCGTGCCGACCTCGCTGTGGGCGCGCACCGACCCGATGCTGCTGGAACGCATCCTGCGCAACCTGATCGAGAACGCGCTGCGCTACACCGAGCGGGGCGGCGTCGTGGTCGGCTGCCGGCGCGGCAACGGCACGCTGCGCATCGAGGTGGCCGACAGCGGCGTCGGCGTGCCGGAGGACCTGCAGCAGGCCGTCTTCGAGGAGTTCTTCCAGATCGGCAACCAGGAGCGCGACCGCGCCAAGGGCCTGGGTCTCGGCCTCGCCATCGTAAAACGGCTGGCCGGATTGCTCGGCCACATGATCGCCCTGCGCTCGCGGCCCGGACGGGGCAGCGTCTTCTCGGTGGAGCTTCCCTCCGTGCGGGCCCGCGCCATCCTGCGCCGCAGCGGGCCGGACCGGGCCAACGACGACGGGCAAGGGCTGGTCGTGGTCATCGACGACGAGGCCATCGTGCTGCTCAGCCTGCGCACCCTGCTGGAGCAGTGGGGCTACGAGGTGGTGGCCGCGGTCTCGGCGGAAGAGGCGGTGGACCTGCTGCACGGGCTGGGCCGCCTGCCGGACCTCATCATCGCCGATTACCGCCTGCGCGAGGGGCGGACGGGGGTGGAGGCGATCCGCGACATCCACGGCGTCTGCGGCGTCCGCATCCCCGCCGTGGTGCTGACCGGCGACACCGCGCCCGAACGCATCACCGAAATCCGCGGTGCCGGCTTCCGCCTCGTCCACAAGCCGATCACCCCGCACATCCTGCGCGAATTGCTGAAACCTGCGGCCTGATCCCGGAAAGCCTGATTGCGAAAGGCCGGTTTTTGACCCTGGCCGCCCGCGGGCCGGGTCTTTAGCGTGTCCGCCTCCTTGGGGAAGAGGGAGACGGGAGATGAATTGGAGCAAGGGGCTGTGGCGGGGCTGGCTGGCTGTCGCCCTGCTGTGGGGGACGGTGGTCGCCGCCTTCGCCGCCGCCGATCTGCACGGGCGCCACCCTTTCGCCGGTCTCTACGCCTATTCGGACGCAAGGGACGCCTTTCTGCCGCAGCATTACGCCGCCGACGAGGCGGTGGTGGAGGACGGGGTGAGGCGGGGCGTCGTGGCCCGGACGGACTTCCCCGACGGCACCAGCCTGGCCGCCCCGCCGGACCTCGGCGAGGAGCGCGTGCGGCGGATCGCCGACCGTTTCTGGGCGGAGCGCTGGGCACGCCGGGCGGAGGTCCTGTGGCCCTGGGGCCTGGGCGCCGCCATGCCGCCGCTGCTGCTTCTGCTGTGCGGTGCGTTCGCCCTGTGGATCGCCCGCGGGTTCCGCAAGCCGGACACCCCCGCGGAGACGGTTGCGGAGGAGAGGGCGGAGGAGGACACGCCGAAGGCGGCCTTCAACACGCGCTCCGCCGGCGGGCTGCCGCCCTTCATCCGTTCACTGGGTCCGGACCCCAAGCGTCGCCGCGTGCTGGGGGCGGGCCGGTAAGGGCGGTGCGAGGTACGTCGATGCGTCGTCCGAGCGGTGACCGCTCAAACTCGCGGTACCCCGCGGTGGAGCGCAAGCATCCCCGGCCGTCGGCATCCGGAAGGCACAAAGGAACAGGAACACCGGCATTGGGTTGATGGTGACGGAGCCCCGCCCGTGACGGGCGGATGTTCTCCAGGCTGCGGCTTTGTCCGTCCGGGCGTTCGGGCCGTTCGCCATCAAGGCAACGCGTGGCGCAAGGTGTTGCCAGCGGGCCAGACCAAGAGGAGACCTGGGTGTCGGAGCCGACCAAGACGGACAAGATCCTGACCGGAATTCCAGAATTCGACCTGATTCTACGGGGCGGCCTGCCGCGCGCGCGGCTTCATCTTCTGGAAGGCGCGCCGGGAACCGGCAAGACGACCATGGCTCTTCAATTCCTGTTGAAGGGTCTGCGGGACGGCAGGCGTGGCCTTTACGTGACCCTGTCGGAAACCGAGACGGAGCTTCGCGCCTCGGCCGCCAGCCACGGCTGGTCGCTGGACGACATCGGGATCTTCGAACTCGTTCCGCTGGAGGCGCAGCTCGACCGCCAGCAGAGCGTGCTCTATCCGTCCGAGGTCGAACTGGGCGAAACCATGCGCCTGATCACCGAACGGATCGAAGCCGACAAGCCGGACCTCGTGGTGATCGATTCCCTGTCCGAGCTGCGCCTGCTCGCCCAGGACCAGCTCCGCTACCGTCGGCAGATCCTGGCGTTGAAGCAGTTCCTGCAAGGCCGCCACTGCACCACGCTGGCGCTGGACGACCTGACCAGCCAGACCGGCTCCATGGAACTGCACAGCCTGATGCATGGCGTGGTCAGCCTGGAGCAGATCGAGCGTTCCTATGGCGCGGCGCGGCGGCGCCTGCGGATCGCCAAGATGCGCGGCTCGGAATACCAGAGCGGCTGGCACGATTTCGCCATCACGCCCGGCAACGTGCTGATCTTCCCGAGCCTGATCGCGGACGAGCACAAGACGGAGTTCGAGCCGACCGCCGTGTCGAGCAGCCTGAGCGGGCTGGACGAGCTGATGGGCGGCGGTTTGACGCGCGGCACGACGACGATGCTCGTCGGCCCCTCGGGCGTCGGCAAATCGTCCCTCGCCCTGCAATATGTCATGGCGGCGGTGGGCCGAGGCGAGCACGCCGCCTATTTCTCCTTCGACGAATCCTTCGAAACCCTGGCGCTGCGCAGCACCGCGCTCGGCATCGACATCGAGGAGGCGGTGCGCAAGGGCGAGCTGGGCTGGGAGCGGGCGAACCCGTCGCGCCTGTCGCCGGGCCAGTTCGTCTGGCAGGTCCGCCGCCAGGTGGAGGACCAGAAGGCGCGCGTCGTGGTGATCGACAGCCTCAATTCGTATCTCAGCACCATGCCGGAGGAAAAGGCGCTCATCCTGCAGATGCATGAGCTGCTGACCTATCTGAACAACCAGGGCGTCGTCACCATTCTGATCCTGGCCCAGCAGGGCATCGTCGGCGACATCCAGAATCCGGTGGACCTGTCCTTCATGAGCGACACCGTGGTGCTGCTGCGCTTCTTCGAGGCGGCGGGTGAGGTGCGCAAGGCGATCTCGGTGGTCAAGAAGCGCACCGGGGTTCACGAGCTGGCGATCCGCGAGTTCCGGCTGTTCCCCGACGGCATGCAGGTCGGCCCGCAGCTTCTGGAATTCCAGGGCGTTCTCACCGGCGTGCCCAGCTATGACGGGTCGGCGGCCCCGTTGCTGCGTGGGCAGAGCGGGACGGGCTGACGGCAGCGCATGGACGCCCCGATCCTTCTGCTCGCCCCGCATGGCCGGGACGCGGAGGTCATCCGCCTCGTGCTGGACGAGGTGGGCCTGATCACGCAGGTCTGTGCCGATCTGTCGGCCGTGTGCGACGGCTTGGCGAGGGAGGTCACCGCCCTGATCCTCTCCGAAGGCGCGCTGGGTGCGGGAATGGAGCCTTTGATCGCCTGCCTGGAGGCGCAGCCGCCCTGGTCGGACCTGCCGGTCCTGGTGCTCACGGCGCGCGGCAACCGTTCGGCCAGCAAGGCGCGATGGGCCCAGTTCCAGCGGCTCGGCAACGTCACGCTGCTGGACCCGCCCCTGCACGCCGAAGCCTTGCAGAGCGCGGCGCAGTCGGCGGTGCGGACCCGCCAGCGCCAATACCGCACCCGAACGCTCCTGGACGACATCGAGCGGGCCAACGACGCGTTGGAACGGCGGGTGGCGGAGCGGACCCGGTCCCTGCAGACCGAAATGCGGGAGCGCCAGAAGGCCGAGGAGGCATTGCAGCAGGCGCAGAAGATGGAGGCCGTCGGCCAGCTCACCGGCGGGATCGCCCACGACTTCAACAACCTGCTGCAGGTCATGCTCGGCAACCTGCACATGCTGCAGCGCATGCTGCGTGCCGACGATCCGCTGCTGCGGCACGTCGCCATGGCCGTCACGGCGGGCGACCGGGCCGCAGCACTCACCCGGCATCTTCTGGCCTTCGCCCGGCGCCAGCCGCTGACGCCGCAAAGCCTGGACATGAACGCCCTGGTCACCGCCATGAGCGGCCTGCTCCAGCGGTCCGTCGGCGAATCGATCCAGGTGGAGACGCTGTTGGCCGACGGGCTTTGGCGGACCTGGGCGGATCCCAATCAGGTCGAAAGCGCTCTGCTCAACCTGGCCATCAACGCCCGCGACGCCATGCCGGACGGCGGGAGCCTCCGTATCGAGACGAGCAACGCCGTTCTGGACGAGACCGTCTCCGACCCGCAGGGGGACATCCTTCCAGGCCGGTACGTCCTGCTCCGCATCACCGATTCCGGAACCGGCATGCCGCCGGCCGTCCTGGAGCGGGCGTTCGAACCGTTCTTCACGACGAAGCCGATCGGCCAGGGCACCGGCCTCGGTCTGAGCCAACTCTACGGCTTCGCCCGTCAGTCGGGTGGACACGCGGCCATCCGGTCGAAGCCCGGTCGCGGCACCACCGTCAGCCTGTACCTGCCGCAGCACGATGGCATAGCCGGTGCCGACAGCTCGGCCCCCGCTGCGAACGCGCCGTCGCAGGACCCGTCCCACAACGATGAATCCATCCTGGTGGTCGAGGATGAGGCCCTCGTCCTGATGCTGTGGGTCGAGGCGCTGGAAGGTCAGGGATACCACGTCCTGCAAGCGGCCACCCCCCAGTCGGCGGTCCAAATCCTGGAGTCGGACGCGGCGATCGACCTTCTGGTCACCGACGTCGGGCTGCCCGGAATGACCGGCCGGGATCTGGCGACCCTTGCGCGCGGGCTTCGCCCTGGGCTGAAGGTGCTGTTCGTGACCGGCTACGCGCATTACGCCGCTCTCGAAGCGGACAGCCTGGGGGCGGGCACGCGGATGCTCAGCAAGCCGGTCGGCGTGGACACGCTGCAGATCACGGTTCGTTGTATGCTGGATGAGGATTCGGCCTGACGTTGCGGCGGTGGGCGAACCGGCGTGAACGGCGGCAACTCGACAAGCTCCACGCACATCGCCTACAACCGGTCATCCGTCCTGTGGGTGGAATGGGAAGCGGTTGATCGGGGCAACGTCAGCACGGCCATCGGCCTCCCCTCTCCGTTGCGGGAAGAGGGGAAGGGTGAGTGGGCATCGCGAGGAAGGCGGCGCCGCGCTTGCGGCGCGCCCGTGTCCGTCCCGCCGGCATCCGTCCTGCTGGCGAACCGGGCTGGCCGCGGCGCTGGCCGCCGTTCTTCTGCTGATCCTGGTCCAGGTGCCGGGGCAGGCGGTCGCCATGCTCTCCGCCGGTCTGGCGCAGTCCTTCTGGGCGTCGTCGATGTGCGGACCGGATGGGGCTTCGGACCGGATGCCCGCCGTGCCCGATCAGCCCAAGCATGATCTGGAACATTGCCTGGGCTGCCAACTCGGCTGCGCGCCACCGGCGATGCTGATCCCGGCGGATGTCGCCGTTCCGCCGCCGCGCCTGACCGCTGCGCTGCGCGCGCTTCCCCTCCGAACCTGCAAGCTCCGCCGCCGGAGCATCTTCCGTCCGAACGCCCGTGCCCCGCCGATGACGCGTCCTGCCCCGACCAAGCGACCTTTCGATTCATCATTCTCTTTGCAGGACTCCGTCATCATGAAGAAGCACGCCCTGGCGCTCGCCGCGCTGATCACCCTGACCGCCGGCACCGCCCTGGCCCATGGTTTCAAGGCCGGGCCGGTCGACATCGAACATCCCTGGGCGCGCGCCACGGCGCCCTCGGCCCCGAACGGTTCGGCCTACATGGTGCTCAGCACCCACGGCCCGGACAGCGACCGCCTGCTGTCGGCCAGCACGCCCGTCGCCGACAAGGCGGAGCTGCACACCCACCTCATGGACAACGGCGTCATGAAGATGCGTCAGGTCGACGCCATCGAGGTGTCACCCGGCTCGCCGACGGCGCTGCAGCCCGGTGGCCTGCACGTCATGCTGTTCGGCCTGAAGCAGCCGCTGGCTCCGGGGAAAGCGTTCCCGCTGACCCTGACCTTCGAGAAGGCCGGGCCGGTGACCGTCCAGGTGGACGTGCAGAGCGGCGCGGCCGCAACCGACGGTCGGTACTGATATACCAGTATCGCATTTGACCGTCCGGCCCCGTGGGCGCAGGGTGTGGCGCGCCGGTCCGGCAGAAGGCCGGAGCGCCACAGGAAGGAACCGCCCCGCCCATGAGCGCCGCCCGATGACCGTCACCGCAAAGGCCCTGTCCGCCAACTCCTCCGGGCGGGCCGGCATCGCCTGGATGCTGCTCACCACGCTTCTGTTCGTGACGCAGGACGCGACCCTGCGCTTTCTGGTGCAGACCTACCCCTTCGCCGAGGTCGCCTGGGCGCGTTTCGCGGTGCATCTGGCCATCGCCTTCGTCGTGGTGGCGGTGAACTCCCCCAGCCACCTGATCGCCAAGCGCCCGGGGATTCAGATCCTCCGCTCCGCCCTGCTGGCGGTGCTGACGCTGCTGGTGGCGGTGTCCTACAAGACGCTGCCCTTCGTGGACGTGGCGGCCATCGCCAATGTGGCGCCGGTGTTGGTCACCGTCCTGTCCGTTCCGCTGCTCAAGGAGAAAGTGGGCTGGCGGCGCGGTCTGGGCGTGCTGGGCTGCTTCATCGGGGCGATGATCATCATCGGCCCGGCCAGCGTCGTCTTCCAGTGGGCGATCCTGCTGCCGCTGGCCGCCGCGCTGTGCAACGCGCTGTACCAGATCGTCACCCGGCTGTTGCGCGGCGGCGATTCCACCCTGACGACCTTCTTCTACACCAGCATGGCGGGGACGGTGCTCTGCGGGCTGCTGCTGCCCTTCGGCTGGGTGACGCCGGACCTGACGGGGGCGGCGCTGATGATCATGCTCGGCGTGCTCGGGGCGTGCAGCCATTACTGCCTGATCCGCGCCTATACGGCGGCGGACGCGGCGACGGTGGCGCCCTTCGGCTACACGACGCTGATCTGGGCGGTGTTCTACGGCCTGCTGGTCTTCGGGGAGTCGCCCAGCGCCTCGACCCTCGCCGGCGGTGTGGTGATCGTCGCCAGCGGCATCTACATCTTCCACCGCGAGCAGGTGCGGGCGCGCGAGGCGGCGGCCAAGGGGGCCTGAATGGCCCCCGTTTTCCCTATGCCGGAGGCACGTACACAGGACGTTCAGGTACCCTAAATATCACGGGCCGTACGCGTCGAACTGTAACATGCTCCGCGTACCGTACGCCTGCCGGTGAGGGCCGGCGTTTCTTCAACCCACAAGCAACGAGAACAGCAATGAACGGACTGCCCAAGCAGACGTGGCGCTGCCGCGTTGCCGAACTGTTGAACGATCCCGTGGTCCAGGCCGTGTTGCGCCGGGACCGCCTGACCCACGAGCAGGTTCTGGCACAGCTCACCCCCATTGCCGAGCACCTGCGCCGCAACACCTCCCCCGATCGACCCGCAAGGCGGCTTCCGCGCGAAGCCTTCTGACCTTCCAACGAGAAAAGGCCGCCCSATGAAACGGGCGGCCTTCTTCTTGTGAGCCGATGTCTTGCACGCCGGCTTTTTTCAAGCCGGTTGCGGATCAGCCGGCGATCTCGAACTTGATCCCCTGGGCCAGCGGCAGCGAGCGGGAATAATTCACCGTGGCCGTCTGGCGGCGCATGTAGCCCTTCCAGGCGTCGGACCCGGACTCGCGCCCGCCGCCCGTCTCCTTCTCGCCGCCGAAGGCGCCGCCGATTTCCGCGCCCGACGGGCCGATGTTGACGTTGGCGATGCCGCAGTCGCTGCCCGACGCCGACAGGAAGCTCTCGGCCTCGCGGATGTCGGTGGTGAAGATGCAGGAGGACAGGCCCTGCGGCACCGCGTTCTGCAGCGCGATGGCCTCCTCCAGCGTCTCGTAGGTCAGGACGTAGAGGATCGGGGCGAAGGTCTCATGGCGGACGATGTCGGTCTGGCCCGGCATCTCGACGATGGCCGGCTGCACGTACCAGGCGTTCGGATACTGGTCGGCGAGCGCGCGGCCGCCGCCGGTCACCACGCCGCCGTCGGCCTTGGCCTGCTCCAGCGCGCGCTGCATGCCCTCATAGGCGCCCTTGTCGTTGAGCGGACCGACCAGCACGCCGGACTCCAGCGGGTTGCCGATGGGAACGGAGGCGTAGGCGGCCTTCAGGCGCGGCAGCAGCGTGTCGCGCACGTCCTTGTGGACGATCAGGCGGCGCAGCGTGGTGCAGCGCTGGCCGCAGGTGCCCACCGCCGAGAAGACGATGGCGCGCACCGCCATGTCGAGGTCGGCCGACGGCGCCACGATCATGGCGTTGTTGCCGCCCAGCTCCAGAATCGGGCGGGCGAAGCGCTCCGCCACCTTCAGCGCGACCTCGCGGCCCATGCGGGTCGAGCCGGTGGCCGACACGATGGGGACCAGCGGGCTGGCGACCAGCGCCTCGCCGACGTCGCGCCCGCCGTTGACGACCTGCAGCAGATCCGCCGGGGCGTCGCCGAAGCGGGTCACCGCGCGCTCGAAGATGCGCTGGCAGGCGAGCGCGGTCAGCGGGGTCTTCTCCGACGGCTTCCAGATCACCGGGTCGCCGCAGACCAGAGCCAGGGCGGCGTTCCAGGCCCAGACCGCGACCGGGAAGTTGAAGGCGGAGATCACCGCGCAGGGGCCCATCGGGTGCCAGGTCTCGCGCATCGCGTGGCCCGGACGCTCCGACGCGATGGTCAGGCCGTAGAGCTGGCGGGACAGGCCGACCGCGAAGTCGCAGATGTCGATCATCTCCTGGACCTCGCCCAGGCCCTCCTGGACGATCTTGCCCATCTCCAGCGTGACGAGACGGCCGAGATCCTCCTTGGCGTCGCGCAGCTCCTCGCCCAGCAGACGGACCAGCTCGCCGCGGCGCGGCGCCGGGACGGAGCGCCACGCCTCAAAGGCGCGCTGGGCGCGGGCGGCCACCTCCGGAATCTCCGACGCCGGGGTGACCGGCGCCACGCCCAGCGCGGCGCCGTCGATGGGCGAGCGGACGGACAGGCCGGCCCCGTCGGCGGGAAGCTCAAGGCCGAGGCGGGAGAGAAGGTCGCGGTGCTGCATGGAAAAGGTCCTCGGTGTAAGGCAACCGGTGGAAAGTCAGCGCTGGCGCCCGGCGGCGCGGATGTCGGACAGGCTGCGGTTCGGCGTCAGGGCTTCGGGGTCGAGCCTGACGTGCAGGATGGCCGGCCGGCCGGAGGCGCGGGCGCGCTCGAAGGCCGGGGCGAACTCCTCCGTCCGCTCCACCGTCTCGCCATGGCCGCCATAGGCGCGGGCAAGAGCGGCGAAGTCCGGGTTGGTCAGGGCGGTGCCGGACACGCGACCCGGATAATCCCGCTCCTGGTGCATGCGGATGGTGCCGTACATGCCGTTGTCGATGACCAGCACGATGAGGTTGGCGCCTTCCTGCACGGCGGTGCCGAACTCCAGCCCGGTCATCTGGAAGCAGCCGTCGCCGGCGAAGCAGACCACGTCCCGCTCCGGGTGGAGCAGCTTGGCCGCGACGGCGGCGGGCAGGCCGTAGCCCATCGAGCCGCAGACCGGCGCCGCCTGCGTGCCGTAGCGGCGGAAGCGCCAGAAGCGGTGAATCCAGGTGGCGTAGTTGCCGGCGCCGTTGGTCAGGATGGCGTCGTCGGGCAGGGTGTCGCGCAGCCAGGACATGACGGCGCCCATCTGGACGTCGCCGGGGATGGTGGCCGGCGGCTCGCTCCAGGCGGTGTAGGCGGCGTGCGCGGCCTCGGCCCGACCGGCCCAGGCGGGGGAGGCCGGCGCCTCCAGCCCGGCCACGGCGTCGAGGAAGCCCCCCGGCGTGGCGTTGATGGCGAGGTCGGGGTTGTAGACGCGGCCCAGCTCCTCCGGCCCCGGATGAACGTGGATCAGCGTCTTGCCGGTCTCCGGGATGCCGAGCAGCCCGTAGCTCTGCGACGGCACCTCGGAGAAGCGGCCGCCGAGCAGCAGGATCACGTCGGCGTCCTTCACCAGGGCGACCAGCTTCGGGTTGATGCCCAGCCCGATGTCGCCCGCGTAGTTCGGGTGCGTGTGGTCGAACAGCATCTGGCGGCGGAAGGTGACGGCCACCGGCAGCGCGAAGGTCTCGGCGAAGACGCGCAGCGAGGCCACCGCGTCCTCGGTCCAGCGCGACCCGCCGGCGATCACCAGCGGGCGCTTCGCCCCGGCGAGCAGGCGCCCGACCTCGGCGACCTGGGCGGGGGTCGGGGCGCTGTCCACCGGCTGGGCCGGGCGGGCGACGGCGACGTCCGCCGTTTCCACCAGCATGTCCTCCGGCAGCACCAGGACGACCGGGCCGGGCCGGCCGGCGAGCGCGGTGTGGAAGGCGCGGCTGACCATCTCCGGCACGCGGTCGGCGCTGTCGATCTCGGCGACCCACTTGGCCATGCCGCCGAACATGAGCGTGTAGTCGACCTCCTGGAAGGCGTCGCGCCCGCGCATGCCGCGCTCGATCTGGCCGATGAACAGGATCATCGGGGTGGAGTCCTGCTGCGCCACATGGACGCCCGGCGCGGCATTGGTGGCGCCGGGGCCGCGAGTGACGAAACAGATGCCCGGCCGGCCGGTCAGCTTGCCCTCGGCCTCCGCCATCATGGCGGCGCCGCTCTCGTGGCGGGCGTTGATCGTGCGGATCGAGGAGTCGTGCAGCGCGTCCAGCACGGCGAGATAGCTTTCGCCCGGCACGCAGAACACGCGCTCGACGCCCTGCGCCTCCAGCGCCTCGACGATCAACTGGCCTCCGGTCTTCATGGCGCGCTCGTTCCTCGGCTGGGCGTTCAAATCCTCCTCAATCTGGCGGCAGGCCCCGCCCCGCGCAACCGACTTTCTTTCCCCAGGTCATGAGCTATAGTCATGACCCATGGGTCTGCAACGCCGCCTTCTCCCGTCCATGAGCGCGCTCTCCGCCTTCGAGGCGGCGGCGCGCGCCGGCAGCTTCACCGCCGCGGCGCAGGAGCTGGCGCTGACCCAGGGCGCCGTCAGCCGTCAGATCAAGGCGCTGGAGGACCAGCTCGGCGTCCCGCTGTTCGTGCGCCGCGACCAGCGCGTGACCCTGACCCCGGCCGGCGAGTCCTACGCGGCGGAGGTGCGGGAGGCGCTGCACCGCGTGGGGGCGGCGACGCTCAGGGTCATGACCGCGCCGCAGGGGGGCGTGCTGAAGCTGGCCGTTCTGCCGACCTTCGGCACGCGCTGGCTGGTGCCGCGCCTGCCCGCCTTCCAGGCGGCGCACCCGCAAATCATCATCCATTTCATGACGAAGATGGAGCCCTTCGACTTCCGGTCGGAGGATCTTGACGCCGCCATCCATTTCGGCGCCGCCGACTGGCCGGGGGCGGTGTGCGAGCGGCTGATGGAGGAGGAGGTGCTGCCGCTCTGCGCCCCGTCCTTCCTGGCCGCCCATCCGATCCGCACGGCGTCGGACCTCGTGGCGCTGCCGCTGCTGCACACCACCAGCCGCCCCGAGGCGTGGAAGGAGTGGTTCGCCGCCCAGAGCATCGAGCGGCATGAGGGCGCCGGCATGTTCTTCGAACAATTCTCCACCACCGCCCAGGCGGCGATCACCGGGCTGGGTGTGGCGTTGCTGCCGACATTGCTGGTGCAGGCGGAAATGCGGGACGGGGCGCTGGTCCCGGCGCTGGACCAGCCCTACCGGAACCCGGACCGCGCCTATCACCTCGTCCACCCCTCGTCACGGGCGCATCACCCGCCGCTGGTGGCGTTCCGGGAGTGGTTGCTGGGAGCCTGCGCGTCGGCTTCGGCCGGTCGCGGCCGCTGAAGGCCCATTTCAGGATCGGCGGCTTGTCCGCCAGGCGGGAGCGTTCGGTACTGCGCCCGCGATCCGATCCGCATCTTTGGGAGAAAAGTGAGCGCTTCAGCGTGCCGGCCTCAATCTGGTCATCGTGGCGCAGGGGAGTGCCCCGCTCTTGCCCGCGCGGACGTATTACAATTTGCGGTTGGCCAGGACGTAGACGACCTTGGCTGTTATCGTATTGTTGGCCAGCCAAGCATTGAACATGCCACCCAAGTTATCGATCTTCGGCTTATAGGCGTTGGGGCCGTTGTTGCAGGAAGCATAGGTACCGCTGGGGCCGAGGCCGTAAGTACCACCGCCTTCTGCTTTGATTTGGCAGGGATGGTCAACAGACCACTGCTTGTAAAGCCATCCTTCGCTGTCCGTGCCAAATTCAAAAACAACACCAGGATCCGAATTGGTGACATATTGCATCACGTAGGAAAATCGTGGGGCAATCCCAACGAAGGATTTCTCCGGCAACCCCAGTCTCGAGTAATTGCTGTTGATAAAGTCATTTGCCTGTTGGGTCGGCATGCCGCGGTACCAGAATTTTGCGTTTTTGGCTTCGGCATCCGCAAAGGCTGCATAGTTTCTAACCAATTTCATGGCATTGACGGTGGTGTTCTTGCTATCGAGAACCAGAATGCCTTTCTCATACATTGGGATGAGAACATCCATGTTGTTCCTTTTCAAGGTGTTGATGATGTCGCTGGAGGTCATGGTGTCGGCTGCGGCGATGTTGGGCAGCAAAGCCAGGATGATGAAAAACAGGAACCTCTTCATGATCCGTCATTCCTTTCCGAAGTCGCATCGTGAGCTTCTCCGGACCCAGGCGCTTGATGCGGTGTCCGTAATGGTGTCCGTCATTCCCACAGGAAAACGGGCAGCCTGAAGCGAACAAAAGCTTGCAATAGCGGTGGGTCCGCGGCTTTGCTGGGAGCGCCCTAAGCATTGCCTTCAAACAGTGACGCCTGAATCGCGTTTTTGTGAATGGAGTCCCGCTTGTTTCTTCGCAGCGGGTCATTCAGACAGCGCGGACAATCGATCGATTTTTGGCAAGATGGGATCGATGGGCTTGGGCCACGCCAAAGGCTTGGCGTCCTTGTTGCGGGCGCGAATGAGTCGGGCAATGGTGTCCTGTGCATCGGCAACGGATTGCAGGATGCCGCGTGGGATGCGCCGCCCGCAGGGGCTCACACTGTCGCCTCGACTGTGCTGGCACAGCGAAAATCGACATCATAGAAAATAGAGATTTCAATGGCTTGGCAGGCGAGGAATAATTTCCTTCGCGGCTGTACCAGATCCAGACCGGACGGGTTGGCTTTGCCTGATCCGCCACCAATGGCTTAATCGGCAAAAGAAAAATGGTGCCCAGGGACGGAGTCGAACCGCCGACACGGGGATTTTCAGTCCCCTGCTCTACCAACTGAGCTACCTGGGCGCCGCAGCGTGCGGGGGCGTCTTATAGGAAGAACCGGCGCGCTTGTCCAGCGCAATTCGTTACCTGTTCGAAAGAGATTTCTCGAAGGCGACCAAGCCGGTCAGGACGGACGCTACCCCGTAAGTGGTCTTACCAATTTGACCTGTGTCATGTCGCTCCACCCGCGATGGGGGGATAGTTCTCTCGCCGCGCGGACCAGGGAAAAGCGCCGCCCGGCCATGATCGATTTTCCGTGCGTGCCCTGGATGCTGTTCAGAGGGGCCTCGAGCCCGCATCCGGTATCCATGACCGGCCCGAAGGGACCGGCGGCGCGCCAACCGCAGAGGCGACACGATATGCCCGTCACCACGCTCGCAGACCTCAACGACCTCGTCCTTCGGGTTCGGGAGGCGCAGCGGATCTACGCCGGCTTTCCGCAGGACACCGTGGACCGCATCTTCCGCAGCGCCGCCCTGGCCGCGGCCAACGCGCGCATCCCGCTGGCGAAGCTGGCGGTTGCCGAGACGCGCATGGGCGTGATGGAGGACAAGGTCGTCAAGAACCACTTCGCCTCCGAATACATCTACAACAAGTACAAGGACGAGAAGACCTGCGGCATCCTGGAGGAGGACCCGGAATACGGCATCATGACGATCGCCGAGCCGGTGGGTCTGATCTGCGCCATCGTGCCGACGACCAACCCGACCTCGACCGCCATCTTCAAGGCGCTGATCAGCCTGAAAACGCGCAACGGCATCGTCTTCTCGCCGCACCCCCGCGCCCGCAAGGCGACCTGCGAGGCCGCGCGGATCGTGCTCCAGGCCGCGGTGGAGGCCGGCGCGCCACCGGACATCATCGGCTGGATCGACGAGCCCTCGGTGGAGCTGTCGAACGCGGTGATGCACCACCCCGACATCAACCTGATCCTGGCGACCGGCGGGCCGGGCATGGTCAAGGCGGCCTATTCCTCGGGCAAGCCGGCCATCGGCGTAGGCGCCGGCAACACCCCGGCGGTGATCGACGAGTTCGCCGACATCAAGCGGGCCGTCGCCTCCATCCTGATGTCCAAGACCTTCGACAACGGCGTGGTCTGCGCGTCGGAACAGTCGGCCATCGTCGTGGACTCCGCCTATGACGCGGTGCGCGACCGCTTCGCCCACCATGGCGGCCACATCCTGTCGGGGACGGACGCCGACGCGGTGCGCAAGGTGCTGCTGAAGAACGGCGCGCTGAACGCCGACATCGTCGGCCAGTCGGCCGGCGCCATCGCCGCCATGGCCGGGGTGAGCGTTCCCGCCCACACCAAGGTGCTGATCGCCGAGGTCGAGGCGGTGACCGAGGACGAGCCCTTCGCCCACGAGAAGCTGTCGCCGACCCTGGCGCTCTACCGCGCCCGCGACTTCATGGACGCCTGCGACAAGGCGGCGGCGCTGGTCGCACTGGGCGGCATCGGCCACACCTCCGCCCTCTACACCGACCAGGACCAGCAGCCGGAGCGCATCCGCCATTTCGGACAGGCAATGAAGACGGCGCGCATCCTGATCAACACGCCCTCGTCGCAGGGCGGCATCGGCGACCTCTACAATTTCCGGCTGGCGCCGTCGCTGACGCTCGGCTGCGGTTCCTGGGGCGGCAACTCGATCTCCGAGAATGTCGGGCCGCAGCACCTCATCAACCGCAAGACCGTGGCGAAGCGGGCCGAGAACATGCTGTGGCACAAGCTGCCGAAATCCATCTACTTCCGCCGCGGCTGCCTGCCCTTCGCCCTGGAGGAGCTGCGCGGAAAGAAGCGCTGCCTGATCGTCACCGACCGCTTCCTGTTCGAGAACGGCCACGTCGACGAGACCGTGCGCATCCTCAAGGGGCTGGGCCTCGCGGTGGAGACCTTCTTCGAGGTCGCCGCCGATCCCACCCTGGCGGTGGTGCGGCGCGGGCTGGCGCTCGCCAACGCCTTCCAGCCGGACGTCATCCTGGCGCTGGGCGGCGGCTCGCCGATGGACGCGGCCAAGATCATGTGGGTGATGTACGAGGCGCCGGACGTCGCCTTCGAGGATCTGGCCCTGCGCTTCATGGACATCCGCAAGCGCATCTACACCTTCCCGAAGCTGGGCGTGAAGGCGCAGTTCGTCGCCGTCCCAACCACGTCGGGCACCGGGTCGGAGGTGACGCCCTTCGCCGTGGTGACCGACGAGCGCACCGGCATCAAGTACCCGATCGCGGATTATGAACTGACGCCGAACATGGCGATCATCGACGCCAATCTGGTGATGGACATGCCGAAGGGCCTGACCGCCGCCGGGGGCATCGACGCGGTGACCCACGCGCTGGAGGCCTACGTCTCGGTCCTGGCAAACGAATACACCGACGGGCAGGCGCTCCAGGCGCTGAAGCTTCTGAAGGAGCATCTGCCCTCCGCCTACGCCAACGGCGCCAAGGACCCCAAGGCGCGGGAGCAGGTGCACAGCGCCGCCACGCTGGCCGGCATCGCCTTCGCCAACGCCTTCCTCGGCGTCTGCCATTCGATGGCGCACAAGCTGGGGGCGGAGTTCCACCTGCCGCACGGCGTCGCCAACGCGCTGCTGATCGCCAACGTCATCCGCTACAACGCCGCCGACATCCCGACCAAGCAGACCGCCTTCAGCCAGTATGACCGGCCCAAGGGCGTCGCCCGCTACGCCGAGATCGCCCGGCACCTCGGCCTCGGCGGCAGCCGCGACCATGAGCGGGTGGAGACGCTGGTGGCCTGGGTGGAGGAGCTGAAGCGGACGCTGGACATCCCGGCCTCGATCCAGGCCGCCGGGGTGCCGGAGGCGGAGTTCCTGGCCCGGCTGGACGCCATCGCCGAGGCCGCCTTCGACGACCAGTGCACCGGCGCCAACCCGCGCTTCCCGCTGGTCGCGGAGATCCGGCAACTCCTGCTCGACAGCTATTACGGCCGCGCCTACGCCGAGGGAGCGGAGCGTGAGCCGGACGCAAAGGCCGAGCGCAAGCCGGTGGCGCTGGTCCGTTCGCGGTGATGTCTTCACGTTGATTTGGGCCTGACGGGCCGCCCGGCGCCGGGATACCGGACGCCGAGCGGCCCCTTCTTTTGTCCGGAAAAAAAGCTGGTCTGCCGAAGACTTCACGCCCTGACGCCATGAAGCGTCGATTGGTTGTGAACCCATTGTCTGAAACGGCGGCAGGTGATTCCGGTCATGATTCGATCCTATCAATCCGATTACCGCCATCGCGGCTCCGCGATGCATGCATTCGTCTTCAAAGTCCGGCGTCCGCGGAAGACACGGCACGGCTTTACCAAGGAGGCGGTGCGATGACTCTGTCGGTCTGTGGCGCGCTGGACGAGATCCTGCACCCGGCCTCGGCCGATTTCCGCAGCCTGCCGGACCTGATCGGCGGGCTGATGGGCCGGCTGGCCGACCGCGCGCCGTTGCGCGGCGGGGCGTTGTGGCTCCAAGACATGGGCACGCTGGTGCTCGCCCAGGACCGGGCGGGCGGGCGCCTCTGCTGGACGGCGGACGGCGACCCCAACGACGCCGCGGCCGATCCGGAGGCGGTGGTGGTGCCCATCACCTACGCCGACGCGCCGGTCGGCGAGATGCGGCTGGTCCTCGACCGCGCGCCGGACGGCGCCGCGCCCGAGGCGCCCATCCTGCAGGGCGTCGCCCGCCAGTGCGGCTATCTGGCCAAGCGCTACGAGGTGCGGCGCTGGGCGGAGCGGCGGTTCGGCCGGCCCCTGCTGATGGTCGGCATGAGCCGGGCGCTGCGCGAGCTGGACGCCTTCCTGGAGCAGGCCGCCCACAGCGCGCTGCCCGTCCTGCTGACCGGGGAGTTCGGAACCGAGAAGGCGCAGCTCGCCGCGGCGATCCACGGCTGCGGACCGCGGCGCGACGGCCCCTTCGTCCAGGTCAACGGGGCGGACCCGGCGGGGACGCCCGCCGACTGGTTCGCGCGGGCCGCCGGGGGCACCCTGTTCCTCAGCGGCGTGGACGAGATGACGCCGGCCCTGCAGAGGCAGATCGTCCAGCACATGCCCTCCCAGCTCGGCCAATGGCTCGACGCGCCGGGGGGCTGGACGCACTCCGCCAACGGGATGGCCAACGGGATGGCCAACGGGATGGCTAACGGGCCTGGGGGGCCGCGGGTCATCGCCTCGACCACCGCCGACCTGCGGCGGCTGGCGGAAGAGGGGCGCTTCTCCCGCCCGCTGCTGGCCGAGCTGGATTTCCTGTGCGCCACCGTGCCACCGCTGCGCGACCGTCCGGCGGACATTGAGCCGCTGGTCCTCGCTGCCCTGGAGCGCCACGGCGGGCGGGCCGACGAGACGCGGACCGACGAGTTGATCGCCCTGTGCAAGGCCCATAGCTGGCCGGAGAACCTGTTCGAGCTGGAGCGGGTGATCGCCCGGCTGGCGGTGATGACCGGGGGCCGGCCGATCCGCCATGGCGATGTGCGCCGCCACGCCCCCTGGATGGTGGGCGGCGCCATGCCGGCGGAACCGGAGTCCGGCATTCATCCGGCGGGCCATCCAAACGGCCATCCGGAGCCCGCGTCCGTTGTCCCGCCGGCTCCCTCGCCCGCGGACCATTGGGTGCGCTGCGCGCTGACCCGCGACCAGGACGCTTTGGCCCGGCTGCACGGCGGCCTGCGCAAGGCGCTGGTGTTCTTGGGCGAGCGCTTCGCCGATCCGATCACGCTGGACGCGTTGTCGCGGCAGGCGCATGTCAGCCCGTCCCACCTCAGCTACCTGTTCCGGACGGAGCTTCAGACCTCCTTCAAGGGTCTGCTCGGCCGCATTCGCATCCACAAGGCGCGGGAACTTCTGGCCGCCGACCGACGGTTGCCCATCACCGAGGTGGCGATGAGCGTCGGGTACGGCGACCTCAGCCATTTCGAGAAGAGCTTCCGCCGCCTCGTCGGGGAAAGCCCGCGCGAATATCGGCGCAACCTGAGCGGAGCCGCCGTGCGCGGGTGAACCGATCACCACCGGCAGGGGGCGGCCGTCGCGCCCCCTGCCGGTAAAACGTCCGCAACCTACGGGAATGCTCATCGTCATGCGCCCGCACCACGCTTTCACGAACCGACCGGGTGGTGTCGGACAGGGCGGCGATGGGCAAGGGAGGCCTCACGCTCCATCCGCAGCCAGCCGGTCCGGGACGTCATGCGGGACGTCTTTCGGCCCAGTTGAAGACATGTTCGGAAATGGGCGGAAACGCGCCCGTGCCCCGAAGGAGCCGCGCGGCGTCGCGGTCCCTCCGGGGCGGCGGATCGTCCGGGGCTTTACAGGGCCGGGTCGCTCTTGCTGTTCATCGCCCGCGCGATCTGGGCGCTGGCCGCGGCCATGGCCTGTTGCGCGGCCTCGTTGGCCGCGGTGACGGCCTTCTGCTGCTGCTCGCTGGCCTGCTGCATCGCCTGACCGCCGGCGCCGGTTCCGCTGGCCGCCTGGAGCGCCTGCGTCATCGCCTCGTTCGCCTGGGACATCGCGTCCTGTTCGTCGGAGTGGCCGCCGGGGTGGGCGGTCAGGCCGGGGATCGCCTCCACCGCGTGGCCGGCAAGCTGGATGGCCTGCTCGACCGCGGCCAGCGCCTGCTCGGCGGCGGCGTTCACGCTCTTCACCGCATGGTTGAGCAGCGCGCTGGCGATTTCGGCGGGCGTCCTGGTGCCCGCCTCGAACGGTGCCGTATCGGGTGCCGTGACGGCCGGCGGCGCTGCATTCTCTGCGGGCATGGCCGGAGCTGACGTGTCCGGCGTCGCCGGAGTGGGCGCCGCGTCAGGGGGCGGGCTGCTGGGGGGCTGGGAAACGGCCATCCTTCGATCTCCTTCGTCCGGGTTGGTTTTGCGGTGCGCGTGCCGCCGGGGCCGTCGGCGTCTCCGTGGCTGGCGCGGATGGCGCAGAGGGCGGCGCAGAGGGCGGCGCAGAAGGGGCCGCCCCGGTCACCGTCTGTTGACGCGAGTCAGGCGGCGGCGTCGGCAGTGCTGGTGGGGGGATCGGGGCGAAAGCAGCGCAGCGAGATCACCCCCGCGGCCCCCATCTGGATTTCCGCCTGGTTGCCCTTGCCGATGACGGGGAAGAGACAGGACGCACCGTCCTGTCCCATGATGCCGCGCTGCGGTGGCGTCGCCGATAGCAAGGCCTGAGCCCCGGCCAGATAACCCGCCACCAGAACCCGCACCGCGTCGCCGGTCTCATCCCGGAAGCCCGTGTCGCGGACGATCTGCAAGGCCCCGTCCGACAGGCGGGCGAAGCCGATCGGCCGGCCGCGTTTCTGCCAGTCGGAGACGGCCCGCGCCACTTCCGCCGGGGCGGCCAGCGGGCCGACCTGCGGGCATTCCAGAAAGCCGAACAGCTGCGGCAGGATGGTGTCCAGCGCGCCGCCGGCCCGTTTCTTCCGGTCGTCCGGCGTCGCGGTCAGGGAGCCCAGCCGGTTCACGTAGATCAGATAGAACTGATAATAGTCCGCGAACTCCTGCACGGTGCGCGCCTGCTCCACCGCGAAGGCGGCCGCCTCCTTCTGAAGCTCGGGGTTCGCCGTTCCCTGGCTTTCCTTGCGGTAGAGCAGCTCCTGCACCGCCAGCTGTTCGTCGAAGCCCATGAACTGGAAGACCGGAGCCCCGGAGACTCCCAGCCCCGAGAGGAAGGAGGCGCCGGCGGCGAAGTCGTCCTGGGTCAGCAGGTTGTGGTCGGCGAGGATGCGCTTGACCTGAGCCGACACCGTGGCGCTGGCGTCGCCGGATTCGGCGTCGGCCAGCGTGCGCAGGCTGTCCACCCCCAGCGTCATCAGCTTCACCGGGCTGACCATCAGCTTCAGATTGGGCAGCAGGGCCAGCCGCGTCGCGTGAAGACCCTGCTGGACCTGCTCCACGAGCGTGCTCTCGTCCGGGAAACCGTAGCGCGGGCCGGCGTTGCTGATGGCCCAGTCGAGCCACTCCGACCCGCCATCGATGAAGGCGAGCGCAAGCCGCCCCAGGTCGGTGAGCCCGGCGCGGTTCTGGATCATCTTGTTGGCGACAGAGACGGTCATGGTGGGGACACCTGCGTAAGGGTCAGCTCGACGGGAAGCTATTCAGGACCGTGGAGGCCGCGGTACCGATGCTGGTGAAGTCGTTGGCGGCGCTCGTCATCATTCCCTGCGCCTGGGTCAGGGCGGTGACGTATTTCGGATCGCCCGTCGCCAGGAGCTGCGCCATCGCGACGCCGATCGCCGTGGTGGCGATGGTCGAGACGTTGCGCAGCGTGTCCGTCGCATCCTGCACGGCCATGGCCGTGGACTGGGCGACCGCCTGATAGGCTTTCCCAGCGCCGCTGGTGGTGACGACCTGCGGGCTCATGGTCGCCGTCTGCGTCTGGTTTATGACGTCAATGATCTGCGCATTGACCTTCGTGGGCTCCGACATGAAGGCTCCTTGCTCGTTGTGGCCTGGACGGCCGGCCGCTGGGAAATGGGCGCGGGGTCAATCACGACCCGCCGCTGACGGTGCTGTTTCCGGTGCCGCCGGCGACGGTGCCGTTTCCGGTTCCACCGGCGACGGTGCCGTTCCCGGTTCCGCCGGCAACGGTGCTGTTTCCAGCGCCGCTGGTGACGGTGCTGTTCCCGGCGCCGCCGGTGACCGTGGAGGGCAGGGTGGTGAGCGAGGTCGTCAGCAACGGCGTCAGCGGCTGCAGCGGCGACGCGTTGCCCCCCGGGGTGGAGGCGCCCGAGGGTGGCGGCGGGGGCGTGATGGGGAAGGGCACGGACAGCATCTTGGCGCAGGCGGCGGTGACCGCGGCGGAATTGACCATGCCGGCGTTCTGCTGGCGGTGTACGGCGTTGTGCATCGCCATGCCGAGCGTCTCGACCATCACGGCGTCGAGCATGGCGAACGACTGCGCGGGGGACTGTCCCGTCAGAAGCGTGACGATGTCCGACGTCGCGTCGATCACCTGGGTGTTCACGGTGCCTTCGTCGCTCATGATTTTGCGGTTCCCTTGGTGATGATCAGCGTGAGGACCTGGGCGAGCGCGGCTTCGGTGATGACCTGGGCGCGCTGCTGGTTGGCGACGGCGTTCTGCATGGCCAGGCCGAGGCTGTCGGCCATGGCGACGTAGGTCATGTCCATCGCCAGGGATGGGGTCAGGCCAAGCGGTATCGCCGTGTTCGCCGCGACCGATCCGGCAAGGCTGGCGGAGCTTCCATCCGGCATTTACACACTCCTGCCTTCAGGCTCCCGTCACAGCTTCTGCGGACACGGGCTTATGCGCGACCGGGCGCTTCAACCTGTGGCGGAGGCCGCCCCCGGTGTCCCGAGGGCGGCCCGCCGGCTCTCCTTAGGAGAGGCCCAGGATCTGGGTGGTGACGACGCCGGTCGAGGCCGTGTCGACGGAGTACAGGGTCGACAGGCCCTGCGTGGTCGCCGCCTGCATCACCACGTAGGACTGCTGCTGGTTGTTCGTGGCGTTGTGGGCCGCGTTCGACAGCGCCTGGCTGGTGGCGACGAACAGGTTGCCCATCGCGACGGCCGGGGCGTCGCCCAGGACCTTGGTGTTGACCTGGGAGACCGAGTCCGTGATCTGGTTGTTCAGGGCGGTCGGGAAAGCCATCGTGTTTGCTCCTTACATCGGATGTTGCGTTGGTTCGAGGCCAAAGCGCCGGCGGCGGTACGGCGGACGGCGGCGGGTGCCGCGTCCGCCGACCGGTCAGCCGAGGAGCTTCGACGTGGCGGCGCCAGTGGTCGCGGTGTCGATGGAGTAGAGCATCGCGACGCCCGTCGTCGTGGCGGCCTGCGCCGTGACGTACATCTGCTGCTGCGCCAGGGTGGCGTTGTGGGCCGCGTTGGCCAGCGCCTGGGCGGTGGCCTGGTACAGGTTGCCCATGGCGATCGCCGGCGAGCTGCCAACGACCTGGACGTTGCTCTGGGCTACGGAATCGGTGATCTGGCTGTTGACTGCCGTCGGGAAAGCCATCTGACGTTATTCCTTGGCGAATGGTTCGGGATGGATGGCCGGCGGCCCGTTCCGGATGCCCGCGGGCGCCCGGTCCCGGCCGGTCGGCTCATCAGCTCCCCAGGATCGACTTGGTGGCCACGCCGGTGGAGGCGGTGTCGATCGAGTAGAGCGTGGCCACGCCCATCGTGGTGGCGGCCTGCATGGTCACGTAGGACTGCTGCTGGTTGTTGGTGGCGTTGTGGGCCGCGTTGGCCAGCGCCTGGGCCGTGGCCTGGAACAGGTTGCCCATGGCGATCGCCGGAGCGTCGCCCAGGACCTTGGTGTTGGCCTGGGTGACGGAATCGGTGATCTGGTCGTTCACGGCGGTCGGGAAAGCCATTTGTTTGTCCTCTTCGGTTGTCTGCCGCCCGCCCGCCGCCCGTCATGGAAGGCGGGGTGGCGCAGGTGGTTTGAAACGTCGACGGCGACTTGGGTCCGGCTTACGAGCCGAGGCCCTTGACGCCGGTGCTGAGGATGCTCTTCGTCGCCACGCCGGTGGTGGCGGTGTCGATCGAGTAGAGCGTGGCCACGCCCTGGGTGGTGGCGGCCTGCGCGGTCACGTAGGACTGCTGCTGGGCGTTGGTGGCGTTGTGGGCCGCGTTGGCCAGCGCCTGGGCCGTGGCCTGGAACAGATTGCCCATGGCGATCGCCGGAGCGTCGCCCAGGACCTTGGTGTTGGCCTGGGTGACGGAATCGGTGATCTGGTCGTTCACGGCGGTCGGAAATGCCATTGTCTTTCCTCACTGGTGGGGCCGGTTTCAAAGGCGGCCGCTGGTGGCGTCGAACATTCGCGCAGCCCCATGCGACCATGGGATGCGTGAACAGCGGACGGTGCGACTGTAGCGATGATGAATGCCGTCCGATTGGTCTATTCGGCGAAAGAATCCGCTGCATCGCGCGAATTTTGTGCGTCTGGGTTGCGCTTCGGCGATCGATGCGGGGAAAGCGCGTGGTGTCGGCACGACCGATTCTTGCGCAGCGGGCGCAACGATGGCCGCAAGGCCACGCAATTCCGCGTCCCTCCACCCGCGCGCCCCGAGCGGGAAACCGGCGCCATCCGGAGGAATCGACGGCGAGGGGAGGGGCGACGGGAACGCGGAGCGGCGTCGCTCCACGGATTGCGGGGGCAGCGAACGAGCTTACGCCGCTCTATTCTTGGTCTGGTCTTTGATGATACTGTCGATATGGAATGAAGTCTGGAAGGTGCCGAGCGTGCTCAAGAAAAGTGCTGTATCCGTGGCCCCAAACACTGCCGTTGCAACAAATGAAACCAAACGGGCGGCGCACAGCGCATTTGATAATGCGCAGGGGCAGCTGTTCGGCATCATCATGACCGCGTTCGGGATTTCCATACTGCATGCCGCCGGATTGATCACCGGGCAGGCGGCGGGGCTGTCCTTCGTCATCGCCTACGCCACGGGGCTGGATTTCGGCCCGGTGTTCTTCGTGGTGAACCTGCCCTTCTACGCGCTGGCTCTGGCGCGCATCGGCTGGCGCTTCACCGCGAAGTCGCTTCTGGCGGTCACGAGCATCTCGGTGCTGACCACGCTGGCGCCGCAGGCGATCCGCTACGACGCGCTGCACCCCTATGTGGCGGCGGTCCTGGCGGGCTTCTGCATCGGCATCGGGGTCATCGGCCTGTTCCGCCACGGCTCCAGCGGCGGCGGGGTGGGCATTCTCGCCTTCTACATCCAGGAGAAGACGGGCTTCCGCGCCGGCTGGCTCCAGGCCATGTTCGACGTGGTGATCTTCTCCATGGCGGTCTTCGTGATCGACGGAAAGGCCGTGCTGGCCTCGATGCTGGGGGCGGCGGTGCTGAACGCCTTCGTCGCCTTCAACCACCGGACGGACTGGTACGTGGCCCGCTGAGAACCTTCTTCTGGCACCATCCCGTCGCGGCCGACGCGGGCCGTTGCATTTCTCCGCAGGATTGGTACCCTGTCCCGCATCGCCAGCCACGCTGGCCGTAAGCGTTCAACGTCAACCAACGCACTCAACGATCCTCGCCGATCGGAGTGCGTTCGCGTGTTCGGACGGACGGCCATCGGCGGGGACCAGTGTGGAGCACACCATGGGTCCCCAAACACGGCCGGATCAAAGGCCAGTCTCGGCGCGTGACGCGGCGCAAGGCCGCCTGATCGTCCTCACCGCCGTCCTCTTCGTCTCCTACCTCTGTGTCGCCCTGTCCCTTCCCGTCGTGCCGCTGTTCGTCGCGGGGGATCTCGGGATGGGCAATGTCTGGGCCGGGCTGGGCGTGGGAAGCGCCTTCCTCGCCACCATCCTCAGCCGCGGCTTCGCCGGCACCGTCTCCGACCGCCAAGGCGCCAAGCGCGCGGTCGGGCGGGGGCTGGCCTTCTATGTGGCCGGCGGGCTGGTTTCGATGGCCGCCGGTCCCCTGTCGTTCTCGCCTTGGGCGGCCTTTTCCGTGCTGGTGGCGGGCCGCCTGCTCATCGGCGTTGGCGAAAGCCTCGCCGGGGTCGGGGTGGTCGCCTGGGGAGTCGGCATCGTCGGGCCGCAGCGGTCGGGCCGTGTGCTGGCGTTGATCGGGGCGGCGCTCTACGGCGCCTTCGCGGCGGGCGGGCCGCTGGGGCTGGCGCTGTTCGACCACGTCGGCTTCTCCGGCGTCATGGCGGTCAGCGCGCTGCTGCCCGCCGTCGGGCTTCTGGCGATCCGGCGCATGGAAGGGACCCCGGCCCATCCCGACGCCGAACGCCCGCCCTTCCGCCGCGTGCTGGGGCGGATCTGGCGGCAGGGCGCCGTCGTCAGCCTCCAGGGCATCGGCTTCGCCGCCATCGGCGCCTTCTTCTCGCTGCACTTCGTCCGCGAGGGCTGGCCCCACGCCGGGCTCGGCCTGACCGCCTTCGGGCTCGGCTTCGTGCTCGTCCGCTTCGCGCTGGGCCATTTACCCGACCGCTTCGGCGGGCTGCGCGTGGCGATGGGGTCGCTGGCGGTGGAGGCGGTCGGGCAGGCGCTGCTGTGGACCGCGGGCGACCCGGTCACGGCGCTGGCCGGCGCCTTCCTGACCGGGCTCGGCTGCTCGCTGGTCTTTCCCGCCATGGGCCGCGAGGTCGTCCATCTCGTCGAGCCGCAACTCCGCGGCACCGCGCTCGGCGCCTTCGCGGCGTTCCAGGACGTCGCCTACGGCCTGACCGGACCGTTGGCCGGGCTGCTCGCCGACCGGGTGGGCTACGGCGGCGTCTTCCTGCTGGGGAGCGTCGCCGCCGTGCTGGGTTTCCTGACCACCGTGCAACTGCTGCGCGCGCGGCCGGTGGCGAAGGCCAGCCCGACCTGAGCTATTCCCCCGCCGCGGCCTTCAGCAAGGTGATGCTGATCCGCCGGTTCTGCGGGGCCAGCGGGTTGGCGGCGTCGAGATGGTCGAGGTCGGCGCGGCCCTCCACCCGGACGATCCGCCGGGCCGGCACGCCGGCGGCGATCAACTCGCGGCGGGCGGCGTTGGCGCGATCGCTGGACAGTTCCCAATTGCCGTACTTCGCCCCGTCCGCATAGCCCAACGCGTCGGTGTGGCCGGTGATGCTGAGGCGGTTGGGCGACGATGCGACGGCGCCGGCAACCAGCCGCATCAGGCGCCGTCCCTGCTCGTTCATCTGGGCGGAGCCGACATTGTACATCGACACCTTCGCCTGATCGGTGAGCTGCACGCGCAGGCCGACGGACGTCTGCTCGATGACCACGCTCGCGGTGAGCGCCCCCAGCTCCGGCATCGTCTCCAGCGCCGTGCGCAGGTCGCGCTCGGCCTTCTCCAAACCCTGCTGTTCGCTCAGCGCCGCGGTCTGGCGGTCGAGCAGGGCCTCCAGCTCCGCCCGCGCGTCGCGGTCCGGCTGGTTCCGGCCGCCCGGCGGGTTCGGCATCGGGTCCTTGCGCCCGGCGGGCTCGCGGTCGCTCTCGCCCAGCGAGGCGACGACGGGCGGAGCGGCCACCGGCACGCTGTGCTCCCCCGGCGCGTTGGGGGTGGACAGCGATCCCGTCTTGTCCACCGCTCGCCCGGCGAGCATGCCGTCGGCGCCCGAGTTGGACTGGGACAGGGCCACCGGGTTGAAATAGTCGGCGATGCCCTTGCGCTGCTCCACCGTGGTGATGTTCATCAGCCACATGATCAGGAAGAAGGTCATCATCGCCGTCACGAAGTCGGCGTAGGCCAGCTTCCAGGCGCTGTTGTGCTCCTCCTCCTCCTCGCCGTAGCGGCGCTTGATGATGATCGTCGGCTCGATGCGCTTGCGGGGCATGGCGGGGCCTCAGGCGGTCTGGCTCGCCTCGCGGGCCTTCGCCTGCGAGGAGAGGGTGGTGGCGACCTCGACCTCGGCGAGGCTCGGCTGCGTGTCGGCGAACAGCACCTTGCGGGCGAATTCCGCGCAGACCTGCGGAGGGCTGCCGCGCAGATAGGCGCCCAGCCCCGCGCGCACGCAGATGAACAGCGTCAGCTCCGCCTCGCGGCGCTGGCGGGCGGCGGCGGCGATCGGACCGACCAGACCGTAGGACAGCAGCACGCCGAGGAAGGTGCCGGTCAGCGCCCCGCCGATCATGTGGCCCAGCACCTCCGGCGGCTCGCTGATCGCGCTCATGGCGTTGATGACGCCCAGCACGGCGGCGACGATGCCGAGCGCCGGCAGCGCGTCGGCCAGATTCTGCAATGCTTTCGGCACTTGGTTCAGCTCGCGCCCGATGGTCTCGATCTCCTCGTTCATCAGGGCCTCCAGGTCGTGCGGGTTGTCCTGGCCGAGCGCGATCAGGCGCATGTAGTCGCACAGGAAGGTGACGCAGCGCGGCTGGCGGAAGACCGAGGGGTATTGGGCGAAGATCGGGCTGTCCTCGGGCTTGTCGATGTCGCTCTCGATGTTAGAGACGCCCTTGGACTTCGCCTGCCGCAGCAGGACGTAGAGGAGGGAGATCAGGTCCAGATACTCGTCCTTGCTGGTGCGCCGCCCGCGCGCCACCGCGCCGATGGTCCGCATCGTGCCGCGCAGCACCGGCATGGAGTTGGCGATGACGTAGCCGCCGATGCCGGCGCCGACGATGATGATGATCTCCACGGGCTGCCACAGCACGCCCATCCGCCCGCCCATGGCGGCGAAGCCGCCGAGCACGCTCAGGAAGACCGCGACGATTCCGAACAGCAAACGCATGATGTGAGTCCTCCGGCTCGGCCGAAAAGGGGGATCGGGCTCAGGGAGCCGTCGTATGGGGCGGGAGCGTTCAGGGCGTCTTCCACCGGCGCACCATGCCGGCCAGCGCGTCGGCGGCGGCCAACTGGCCGCTGACCGTGGCGCTGGACAGCGGCTTGCCCGCCGGGTCGGGCGGGACGGCCAGGGCGTCGAGCAGACCGGCCCAGCGGGTTCCGGCCAACGCCTTGCCGTGGCGCTCCGCGGCGGCGGTCACCGCCGCGCCGTCGCCCGCCCGGAAGGCGGCCAGCGCGTGGAAGGCGATGTCGTCCGGCAGGGGCGCATCCTGCCCGCCCAGCAACTCGGCGTAGGCGGCGCGGGCCGCCGGCCATTCGCCGGCCCGGAACAGGCTGTCCGCCCGGATGCGCGCCGCCTCGGGGCCGGTCAGGCCGCGCAGCGCGTCGAAGGCGCGCATCGCCTCGCCTTCGGTGGCGAAGGCCTCGGCGCGCAGCAAGGCGCGGCGCTCGGCTGCGGCGGCGTCCGGCGCTGGGCCGGCGGTGTGGTCGAGCACGGCCAGAGCCTCCGCCCCGCGCCCGGCGTCCAGCAGCACGCGGGCCAGCTCCAGCCCGACCGCCGCGCGCGTGGCGCCGCGCGTGGCCTCGGCGACGGTGTGAAGCAGGCGCGCGGCCTCCAGCGTGAAGCCGCCGTGGGCCAGCAGCCGGGCGAGCCGGCGCTGCCGCGTTCCGGCATCATCGTCGGTCAGCGCCACCGTGCGGCCGTAGCGCACCTGGAGCGACAGCGCATCGAGCGCGCTGCCCGGGGTCGTCTCCAGATGGCCGATCACCGCGTCGAGAAGCCCGCGCCCGGTGGTCAGCGCCGCCTGACCGCGCGCCGTCGCGCCGAAGCGGCGGCCGAGCAGGCCGAAGATGTCCAGCGCCGCGTCGATCCGCCCGGCGCGGGTGTAGGCGGCACCGAGGGCGGCCAGCGCGTCCGTCTCGACGTCGCCGCCGCGCCAAGCGTAGCGCAGGCTTTCCAGCTCGGCGATGGCGCCGGCATCGTCCAGCGCCCCGCTGGCCAGCCGCAGCTCGATGGAGCGCACCTGGGCGCGGTGGCCGTAGAGGTTGGGCAGGGCGGCGGCCCGCTTGTAGTGGGTCAGCGCCTCCGCCGTCTCGTTGTGCAGCTCCGCCAGACGCCCGCGGAAGAGGTCGAGCCGCCCGTCGGCGGAGCCGATGCCGTCCAGCGTGATCATCTCCAGCACGATCAGGTTCAGCGCCGGGCCGTCCGCCGCCTCGCCCGCCGATTCAGCGAGCAGGGTGAGCAGGCGGCCGCGCAGGTCGGCGGGGTAGGACAGCAGCCGCTTCAGCGCAATGGGCAGGCTCGATTTGGCCGCGATCCAGCGGCTGGGGGCCAGGGTGGCGCTGCGCCAGACATGGTGGTCGGCGGCGGCGGGGGTGGGCTGGGCGCGGACGAACTGGCTGTCGTCGGGATCGGCGGTGCCGTCCAGCGCGCGGAAGGCGTCGCGCAGCAGGCGCAGCTCGTAGCGCTGGTCCGGCCCCGGCGTCAGGCTCTCCGCGGCGTCCAGCGCGGCGCGGCCCTCCTCCGGCAGGGCGCGGGCCAGCGTGAAGCGGGCCATGGCGAGCAGCGCGTCCACCCGCGCGCGGCCCTGGCTCTCGGCGATGCGCTGCTCCAGATGCTGCTTGCGCGCGGGGTAGTCGTCGCCGGCCCAGGCGTCCAGGTCGAAGGCGCGGATCGGCGGATCGGTCTGGACGGCAGGGGCGGGGGCAGGGGCCGGCGGAACGGCTGGCGGCGGCACGGCGGCCACCGTCTTTGCCGGCTCCGGCTTCGGCGGGGCAGGGGGCGGGACCTTGGCGACCGGTTGCGCCTGCACCACGGGCGGCGCCGGCACGACCGGCTGCGCCTGGGCGCTGGCGACTGGGTTCAGCCGCTCGGCGAGGCTGACGGGCGCCGCTTGGGCCGGCGATGGCGGGGTGGGCGCCGCTTCGGGGGCCGGCGGCGGTGCGATCACCGGAAACACCGACGCGCCGGGCGCCTCGGCGAGCCGTGTGGTGTCGGCCGGCGCCGGAACCGGGGTGCCGGGCTTGCGCGCCGGGCGCGGCGGGTCGGCCACGTCGATGAAGGTGATCCGCCGCTCCCGGCGCACGGTGACGCGAGCGCCGCAGGGCCAATCCATGGTCAGGCTGCGCCCTTCCTCCCCGGTCTGGAAGCCGGTCAGCCGCCGCGAATAGGTGCCGTTCAGCGCTTCCAGCGGCCAGGGGACCGCCTGCGAGAAGGCAACGCGCCCGCCGCAGCTTCCCACATCGACCGCCGGGGCGCCCTGCGCGTTGACCAGCGCCAGACGCGAGAAGTCGGCGTGGTCGCCCGTCTGCACATTGATGTGGGCGGGGATCGCTGCCGGTGCCTCCGCCGCGGCGGGGGGCGCGGTCAGGGCGGTGGTGACCGACAGCAGGGCCAGAGAGATGGACAGGGTCCGGCAGGGATGCATCGCGACTGCCCCAAATTTTATCTAAATCGGAATCAAATCCCCCAAGACACCGGTCAGTTCCCGTTGCGGTGCCTCAGGTTGAAACCCGGCTTTAAACTGCATCACCTAGGTTAAGGCGGCGTTCAAACCGAAGGTGTCCGGCGATGGAGAATCCCCTTTACATTGGATTGTCGCGGCAAGTGGCGTTGCGCCGGCAGCTCGATGTCGTGGCGAACAACATCGCCAACATGAACACTGCGGGATTCCGCGGCGAGCGTATGCTGTTCGAAGCGGCGATGGAGCGCGGCGGCATGAAGCCGTCCGACAAGATCGCCTTCACCATCGACCGCGCCACCTACACCGACTTCACCGCCGGCAGCCTGAAGCCGACCGACAACCCCTACGACGTGGCGCTGGACGGTGACGGCTGGCTCCAGGTGCAGACGCCGGACGGCCCGCGCTACACCCGCGACGGGCGGATGCGCCGCGACGTCGACGGGCAGCTCGTGAACGCCGGCGGCTTCCCCTATCTGGACGACAACCAGCAGCCCATCGTCATCCCGGCCGACCGCAGCCGGATGGAGATCGGCACCGACGGGCTGGTCTCCGCCGACAACGAGATGATCGCCCGGCTGCGCGTCGTCCGCTTCGAGAGCCCTCAGGCGCTCGCTCAGACCGGCGACGTGCTGTTCGACGCCATGGACGCCCAGCCGCTGCCGGCCCCCGACACCCGGATCGTCCAGGGCAAGGTGGAGCAATCCAACGTCCAGTCCATCGCCGAGATGTCGCGGATGATGGAGCTGACGCGCGACTACCAGTCGGTCACCCGCATGATGGACGACGGGCAGGACCTGCTGCGCTCCGCCATCAACCGCCTCGGCAAATCCGCTTAAATCAGGAGATTGCGTCCATGCGCGTGCTCAGCATCGCTTCGACCGGCATGATGGCCCAGCAGTTGAACGTCGAGGTCATCTCCAACAACATCGCCAACATCAACACCACCGCCTTCAAGCGCGGGCGCGCCGAGTTCCAGGACCTGATGTACCAGTCGGAACGGCGCCAGGGCAGCCAGTCCACCGACGCCGGCACCATCATCCCGACCGGCATCGAGGTCGGCCTCGGCGTGCGTCCGGGGGCGGTCAACCGCATCAACACGACCGGCAACCTGACCTCCACCGGGAACGAGCTGGACCTCGCCATCGAGGGGCGCGGCTACTTCAACATCCGCATGCCGGCGGGCGAGACCGCCTACAGCCGCGCCGGGGGCTTCAAGCTGTCGCCGGAGGGCACCATCGTGACCAGCGACGGCCACCCGGTGCTGCCGGAGGTCACCGTGCCGCAGGGCACGCGGGAGATCGCCGTGAACGCCTCGGGCGAGGTGCAGGCCTTCGTGGACGGTCAGACCCGCCCGCGCGTGCTGGGCCAGCTCGTGATGACCGTGTTCGTCAACGAATCCGGGCTGGAGGCGATGGGCGACAACCTCTACCGCGCCACCCCCGCCTCGGGCGAGCCGCAGGACGGCACCGGCGGGCAGGCGGGCTTCGGCACCATCCGGCAGAAGTATCTGGAATCCTCCAACGTCAACGTCGTCCAGGAGATCACCGAACTCATCTCCGCCCAGCGCGCCTACGAGATGAACGCGAAGGTGGTCGAGGCCGGCGACCAGATGGCCTCCACCCTCTCCAACATGCGGTGACCGCCATGCGGCGTTCCGTTCGTCATCTGGCCGGGCTCGCGGTCGTCCTGCCGCTGCTCGGCGCGCCCGTCCAGGCGGCGTACCTCTCCGACGGCGAGGGCGCTGTCGAGGCGCTGCTGGCGCAGGAGCTGGCGGCTTCGCTCGGCCCGGCGGTGCCGCCGGACGCGCGGGTCTCGCTGGTGCTGACCGCGCCCTTCTCAGGCCCGGTGGAGGCGGTGCGCGACCTGTCCTACGACCCGCGCGGCGGACTGGTCCGCGCGCTGGTCAGCAGCAACGGGCGCGTCGTCGAGGTGAAGGCCAAGGCCGACATCATGGTCGAGGTGCCGGTGCCGACGCGCCGCATCCTGCCCGGCGAGGTGATCGCCGACAGCGACCTGACCACCATCCCGATGCCGCTGGAGCGCCTGAACGGCGCCGTCATCACGTCCCGCGACAGCCTCGCCGGGCTGGCCAGCCGCCGCCAGCTCTCCGCCGGGCGGCTGATCCAGACCTCGGCGGTCGGCGCCCCGCTGGTGGTCCAGCGCAACAAGCCGGTCAGCCTCGTCTACGAGGACGGGCCGCTGCAGCTGATGGCGCGCGGCCGCGCCCTGCAGGACGGCGGGGTGGGGGAGCTGGTGCGGGTGATGAACATCGCCAGCAACATCGTCGTCACCGGCACCATCACCGGCCCGCAGACCGTCACCGTCAGCGGGCCTCCGGACGCCATGCCGCCCAACGCGGCTTCCGCGAAATTCTGAGTCCAATCAAGGACACTCCCCAATGCGCACGCTTCCGCCCCGCACCTTGGTTCCTTTTCTCGCCCTGACGGTGGCGCTCGCCGGCTGCGGGCGGCTGGCCGACGTGGGGCAGGCGCCGCGCCTGTCGGAAATCTCCAACCCGGCCATGGCGCCGGAGGCGCGCGTCATCTCCATGCCGATGCCGCGCCCCAACAGCAACGAGCAGGTGCCGAGTTCACTGTGGCGCACCGGGTCCCGCGATTTCTTCCGCGACCCGCGGGCCAAGCAGGTGGGCGACCTGCTGACCGTCATCATCAACATCGCCGATCAGGCGCAACTGCAGAACCAGACGCAGCGCCAGCGCTCCAACGCCGAGTCGGCGGGCGTGCCGAACTTCTTCGGGCTGGAGTCGCGGCTGCCCGCGGTGCTGCCCGACGCGGTGAACCCGTCCAGCCTCGTCGACATGGACAGCTCCTCCTCCTCCTCCGGCACCGGGACCATCCAGCGCAACGAGCGCATCGCCATGCGCGCCGCCGCGGTGGTGACCGAGGTGCTGCCCAACGGCAACTTCGTGATCGCCGGCCGGCAGGAGGTGCGGGTGAACTACGAGCTGCGCGAGATGCGCATCGCCGGGGTCATCCGGCCCGAGGACATCACCAACGTGAACACCATCGATTACGACAAGATCGCCGAGGCGCGGATCACTTACGGCGGGCGGGGCCAGATCACCGATGTCCAGCAGCCGCGCTACGGCCAGCAGGTCTTCGACATCGTCATGCCCTTCTGAGCGGGGGGAGACGCGACCATGGCGGACCGTTCCGGACCCAGTCGATACTCGGTCTTCGTGCTTTGCGCCGCCCTGGCGGCCGCGGTCGGCTACGGCGTCGGGCGCCTGCAGCTGACGCTCGGCGCCGAGGAGACGGCCACGGCGCCGCAGGCCGGCGCCGGGCCGGACCTGCCAACCGACGGCCCCGGCCCCTTCTATGTGGAGGTTGGGCAGCTGATGGTGCCGGTGCTGGTGGAGGGCCGCACCAACGCCTTCATCCTGACCCAGATCACCCTGCAGACGGGCAGCGTCGAGCAATCCAATCTGCTGCGCCGCCATCTGCCCCACGCGCGCAACGCTCTGCTGCAGGCCCTGTTCGGCATGGCGGGGGCGGGCGCCTTCGACGGCCCGTCGGTCGATCCCGCCGCCGTCGCCAAATCCCTCAAGCAGGCCGCCGCCGAGCAGCTCGGCCCCGAACTGGTGCGCGGCGTGCTGATCGACCGCCTGATGCGCCAGGAAAACACCCGCCTGTAACATCGGCCCGTAACGTTGGCGACGTGACCCTCGCAGCGCCCCCCTCAACCCCTCCCCCGCGTGGGGAGAGGGGTATTTTGCAGGGGGGACAGAGGTTTACACCATGCCGGAGCGGGTGAAGGGCAGGTGGTGCAGCCGCTTGCCGGTGGCGGCGAAGACCGCGTTGGCGACCGCCGGGGCGGCGGTCGGCACGCCGGGTTCGCCGACGCCGGTCGGACGGGCGGTGGAGGGGAGGATGTGCACCTCGATCGGCGGCATCTCCGAGTTGCGGAGCGGCTGGTAGCCGTCGAAGTTGCTCTGGTCCACCACACCGCCGGTCAGCGTGATCTCGTCGCGCAGCGCGTGGCCGATGGCCCAGCCGGTGCCGCCGGAGACCTGGGCCTCGACGATATTGGGGTTCACGACCTGCCCGCAATCCACCGCGCAGACCACGCGGTCGATGGTCACCCGGCCCTGCTCGTCCACGGAAACCTCCGCGACGTGGGCGACGAAGCTGCTGAAGCTCTCATGCACGGCGACGCCGCGGCCCTTGCCCTTGGGCAGCGGCTGGTGGCCCCAGCCGGCCTTCTCGGCCGCCAGCTTCAGCACGCCCTGGAGGCGCGGGTGGTTCTTCAGCATCTCCAGGCGGAAGGCCACCGGGTCCTTGCCCGCCGCCGCGGCCAGCTCGTCGATCATCACCTCCTTGGCGTAGGCGGTGTGGGTGTGGCCGACCGAGCGCCACCACAGGGTGGTCACCGGCGACGGCGGGGAATGCAGGTCGACGTGCAGGTTCGGCACCGCGTAGGCCATGTCCGAGGCGCCCTCGACCGCCGTCGCGTCCACGCCGTTCTTGACCATGAAGCCTTCGAACAGGGTGCCGATCATGAAGCTCTGCCCGACGATGCTCTGCCGCCACGCCACGAGCGTGCCGGAGGCGTCCAGCCCGGCCTTCACCTTGTGCAGGAACAGCGGGCGGTAGCGGCCGCCGCGGATGTCGTCCTCGCGCGTCCACACCAGATGGACCGGCGCCTTGCCGCCATAGGCCTTGGCGATGGTCACCGCCTCCGCGATGTAGTCGGCGTCCGGGGTGGCGCGGCGGCCGAAGCTGCCGCCCGCCCAGACGGTGTTGATGACCACCTGCTCCGGCTTGCAGCCGAGGATGCCGGCGGCGACCTTCTGCTCGACCCCCTGGAACTGCGAGCCGGCCCAAATGGTGCAGCCGCCGTCCGGAGTCAGCTCCACGGTCGCGTTCAGCGGCTCCATTGGGGCGTGGGCGAGGTAGGGGAAGACGAACTCCGCCTCCACCACCTTGGCGGCGCCGGCCAGGGCCTTCGCCGTGTCGCCGGTGTCGGTGGCCACGTTGCCCGGCTGGTCGGCCAGCTTGCGGTAGTCGGCGAGCATCTCCTCGGTGCCGCGCATCTCCGCCTTGGCGTCGTCCCACTCCACGGTCAGCGCCTCGCGGCCCTTCATGGCGGCCCAGGTGTTTTTGGCGACGACCGCGACGCCCATCGGCAGGGTCAGCACCTCCAGAACGCCCGGCACCTGCTTCGCGGCGGCGGCGTCCACCGACTTCACCGTGCCGCCGAAGCGGGGGGAGCGGGCCATCACCGCCGTCACTTGGCCGGGGCGGCGGATGTCCATGGCGAAGATCGCCGTGCCATCGGTCTTGGACACATGGTCCAGCCGGTGCAGCGACGGGTTGCCGATGAGTTTGTAATCCTTGGCGTCCTTCAGCGCGACGTTCTGCGGGACGGGCAGCTTCGCCGCGTCCTCCGCCAGCTCGCCGAAGCGGGCGCTGCGGTTGGAGGCGGCGTGGCGGACGACTCCCTGCTCGACCGTGACGGACGAGGCCGGAACCGACCAGCGCGCCGCGGCGGTGGCGACCAGCATGGCGCGGGCGGCGGCGCCGGCCATGCGCAGCTCGTCCCAGCTGTTGGCGACGGCGGTGGAGCCGCCGGTGCCCTGGATGCCGAAGAAGTGGTTGGCGTAGAGCGCGCCGTCCGCCGGTGCGAAGGCGCCGCGCATCTGCGCCCAGTCGGCGTCAAGCTCCTCCGCGACGATGGTGGTCAGGCCGGTCATGATGCCCTGGCCCTTGTCCAGATGCTTGACCAGCACGGTGACCGTGTCGTCGGCGGCGATGCGGATGAAGGCCTGCGGGCGCGGGTCCGCCGGGCCGACGACCTTGGGGGCGGCGGCCTCGCTGGCGAAACCGCTCCGGGGCAGCATGGCGCCCAGAACCAGGGCGCCGCCGGCCCCCTTGAGGAAGCCGCGGCGCGAGGGGGAGGCGACGTCCGCCGCCGCCTGCTTGATGAGCTGGTTCAGCATGGCTCAGGCCCCCATCGCCTTGGCAGCGTCCTTGATGGCCGCGCGGATGCGCGGATAGGTGGCGCAGCGGCAGACGTTGCCGTCCATCGCCGCGTCGATGTCGTCGTCCGTGGGGTTGCGGTTGTCGGTCAGCAGGGCCACGGCGCTCATGATCTGGCCGGACTGGCAGTAGCCGCACTGCACCACGTCCAACTTCTGCCAAGAGGCCTGGACGGCCTGGGCGACCGTGCCGGACACGCCCTCGATGGTGGTGATCCTGGTGCCGGCGGCGGAGTCCGCCGGGGTCTGGCAGGCGCGGATCGGCGTGCCGTCCATGTGGACGGTGCAGGCGCCGCACTGGGCGATGCCGCAGCCGAACTTGGTGCCGGTCAGGTTCAGCTCGTCCCGCAGGACCCACAGAAGCGGCATGTCGCCGGGCACGTCGACGTCCCGGTCCTGCCCGTTGATGTTCAAACGAATCATCGGATGATCCCTGTCTCTCGACTCTGCCTGTCGGGTATTATGGTGCGGGCCTTCGGCGGGCAATTCTTGCGTGAATCCCAGCTTCGAAAAGACCGTGTTCAGTGTGGTCCCGTTCGGCGGGCGCGGCAAACATCCCAGTGTGGGAGTCGGTCTTCCGCGGAAGCGCCCGCTCTATCCGTTCGTTCGGCCCGCAAGCGTAACCACGAGCATCCTAACCGCTTCGCCGCGAGCCGAATAGCCGGTACAATCCGCTTGGGCTTATGAATGTGGTGCATGAATGAACCGGAACGACCTCGGCGATCTGGCGGCCTTCGCCGTCGTGGCGGAGGAGGGGAGCTTCACGCGGGCGGCGGCCCGGCTGGGCATGTCCCAATCCGCGCTCAGCCACGCCATGAAGGCGCTGGAGGACCGGCTGGGCCTGCGCCTGCTGGCCCGCACGACCCGCAGCGTGTCCACGACGGAGGCCGGGCAGCGGCTGCTCCGCACGCTGCGGCCGGCGCTGGACGACATCGCCTCCGGGCTGGCGGCGGTGGGGGAACTGCGCGAGAGGCCCGCCGGCACACTGCGCATCACCACCGGCAAGCACGCCGCCGTCCGGGTGCTGTGGCCCGTGCTGTCGCGCTTCCTCGCCGACTATCCGGAGGTGCAGGTCGAACTGTCCATCGACAGCAGCCTGACCGACATCGTGGCCAGCCGCTTCGACGCCGGGGTCCGGCTGGGCGAGCAGGTCGAGAAGGACATGATCGCGGTGCGCATCGGCCCGGACATCCGGGCGGCCATCGTCGGCGCGCCCTCCTACTTCGCCCAGCGTCCGGTGCCCTGCGCCCCGCAGGATCTGGCCGGGCACGACTGCATCAACTACCGCTTCACCTCGTCCGGCGCCGTCTATGTCTGGGAGTTCGAGGAGGACGGCCATCCGGTGAACGTCCGGGTGACCGGATCGCTGGTCTCCAACGACATGGACGTCATCATGGCCGCCGTCCTGGACGGGCGGGGGCTGGCCTACATTTTCGAGGACGAGGTGGCGGAGCACATCGCCGCCGGGCGGCTGGTCCGCGTGCTGGACGACTGGTGCAAGCCCTTCCCCGGCTATTACCTCTATTACCCCAGCCGCCGGCAGATTCCGCCGGCCCTGGCCGCCCTGGTCGATGCGCTCCGCTACCGACTGTAGCGTCCGCGCAACTTGCGCATGCTGATTCCGCGCTCCGCACGGATCCGAAAAAGGATTATTAACGTACCAAAAGATTAAGGTAATCGGAGGAAGCGGCGCCGAGCCGCCGGAACGGGATGAACGCCGGATGATGCGTGTGTATGCCTGCATAACCCAGCAGCACGATCTGTGGCTCGTGCTGCTGGCGGGGGCGGTCTGTGGATTCGGTGCCTGGGTGTCCCTGAACCTCGCCCGCCGCGCCGCGGCGGCGGCGGGACGGGCGCGCTGGGGGTGGCTGGCCGGTGCCGCGACGGCGACCGGCGGCGGCGTGTGGGCGACCCATTTCATCGCCATGCTGGCCTTCCGGAGCAGCCTGCCCATGGGCTACGACGTCGGCCTGACGGTCCTGTCGAGCCTGATCGCCATCGGCGGCGCCGCGGTGGGCATCCGCCGCGCCATCGGCGGCGGGCGGCTGGCCGCCCCGCTGGGCGGCGCCATCGCCGGGGCAGCGGCGACGGCCATGCATTTCACCGGCATGGCGGCGCTCCAGGTTCCGGCCAACCTGCATTACGACCCGGCCTACGTCGCGGTGTCGCTGGGCCTGGGCGTGCTGCTGAGCGGGGCCGGTTTCACCGCCGCCCTGCGGATCGGATCGCTGAAGGGGCTGGCGGCGGGGGCGGCCCTGCTGGCGCTGGGCATCTGCGGGCTGCATTTCACCGGCATGGCCGGCGTCACACTGGTCCCCGACCCGCTGCACGACATGTCCGACCAAATCATGGAGCCGGGCCTGCTGGCGATCGCCATCGCGGTGACGGCCACGGTGGTGATGGCGCTGGGCCTCGCCGGGGCCATCGTCGACCAGCGGCTGGCCGCGCGGGCGGCGCACGAGGCGGCCCGGCTGCGCGCCAGCGAGGAGCGGTTCCGCCAGCTCGCCGACGCCACCACGGAAGGCATCGTGATCCACCGCGACGGCGTGGTCCTCGACGTCAACCGCGCCATGGCGGAACTGCTGGGCAAGCCGCCGGCCCAGTTCATCGGCCAATCCATGCTGCGCTTCGTGGTGCAGAACCGCCGCTCCGACATCGAACGCAAGCTGGCCCATCCGACCTCCGAGCGGGTGGAACTGGACCTGCTGCACGACGACGGCACCCTGGTCATGGTGGAGGCGCACGGACAGGACATCACGCACGAGGGCCGGCCCGCCCGCGTCGTCGCCGTCCGCGACATCCGCGAGCGCAAGCGGGCGGAAGAGCGCATCCGCCACATGGCGCACCATGACCTGCTGACCGGCCTGCCGAACCGCTCCCTGTTCCTCGACCGGCTGAACGGCGCGCKGGCCMGCGCGGGGCGGGCGCGGACCGGGGTGGCGGTGCTCTATCTGGATCTCGACCGCTTCAAGGCGGTGAACGACCTGCTGGGGCACCCGGCGGGCGACCAACTGCTGCAGGAGATGGCGCGCCGCATGCTGGAGGCGGTGCCCAGCCACGACACGGTGGCGCGCCTGAGCGGCGACGAGTTCGCCGTTCTGCACCGCATCGCCCAGCCGGGCGAGGCGCTGGCCCTGGCCGACCGTCTGGTCAAGGCGCTGGGTGTTCCGGCCGAGCTGGACGGCCAGCGGATGGTGGTCGGGACGAGCATCGGCATCGCCCTGTTCCCGCAGGACGGCGCCGGGGCGGAAGCGCTGCTCCAGCACGCCGACACCGCCCTCTACCGCGCCAAGTCGGAAGGGCGGGGCACCTTCCGCTTCTTCGAGGCGGCGATGGACGAGCGGCTGCAGGCCCGCCGGGGTCTGGAGCGCGACCTGCGCCAGGCGCTGAACGACGGCGTGCTCAGCGTCCATTACCAGCCGCTGGAGGATTGCCGGACGCACCGCGTCCTGGGGTTCGAGGCGCTGGTGCGCTGGAAGCACCCGGAACGCGGCATGATCCCGCCGGCGGAATTCGTGCCGCTGGCCGAGGAGAGCGGGCTGGTCATGCAACTTGGCGAGTTCGTGCTGCGCACCGCCTGCCGGGACTCCCGGGCTTGGCCCGATCCGGTCAAGGTGGCGGTGAACCTGTCGCCGGTCCAGTTCCGCCATTCCGACCTGCCGGCCACCATCCTCGGCATCCTGGAGGAGGAAGGGATGCCGCCGCACCGGCTGGAGATCGAAGTGACCGAGGGGGTGATGATCGACGACACCGAACGCGCCCTGGCGGCGCTGACCACCCTGAAGGCCGCCGGGGTGCGCATCGCCCTGGACGATTTCGGCACGGGCTATTCCAGCCTCAGCTATCTTCAGAAATTCACCTTCGACAAGCTGAAGATCGACCGCTCCTTCGTCCAGCTGATGGCGGAGAACCGCGAGTCCCTGTCGATCATCCGCACCATCCTGGCGCTTGCGAAGAGCCTGGACATCGCCGTCACGGCGGAGGGCGTGGAGACGGAGGAGCAGCGGACCCTGCTGAAGAACGAGTCCTGCAACCAGCTCCAGGGCTATCTGATCGGGCGCCCGGTCCCGGCGTCCGAACTGGCGCGCTTCTACGAGCCGGCGTGAGGCGCCATTCCAGGCGCCATTCCGGACGTTTTTCGCGGCGGGGCGCGGATCAGCGGATCTCGATGAGGTCCGTCAACTCGCGCACGACCAGTTCCAGACTGTCGGCCACGGCCTCGCACGACACCCGCTCCTCCGGGGTGGTGAAGTCGGCGGAGCGCAGGGTGGCGATCTGCTCCTTCAGCCGGCCGATGTAGGCGATCAGCTTTTCTTCCATGCCCGGACCCCGTGGTGCGAGAGGCTTCCCGCAACCATAACAGGCGAGCGGGGGCTTTGGCGCTGGAATTCTCCGCCCGCCGGATTGTGGGGCTGTGCCGCCATCAGAGCGGCTTCCTCATGGCGCACCGCCGTGCGATGGGGAGCCCTGCCCGTTCCTCGGCCTGCAAAACCGCCTCCAGCCGGGCACCCAGATGGCCGCGATCCAGCGTCATGAACCCAAGTCTCTGATAATAGGGCTCATTCCAGGGCACCGTTCTGAAGGTGGTCAAGGTCAGGGACGGAACACCATGGCGGATGGCGTGGTGCTGAGCCGCGTCGATCAACGCCCGTCCGATGCCACACCCCTGTCGATCCCGGTGGACAGCCACCTGCCAAATGTGGAGGGCGTCGGGTGTCACCTCCCCGTTCAGGAACGCCACGACTCCGCGTCCCTCCAACTCGGCGACGAAGGCAACGCCCTTCGCGATCAGGGCGCGATGCTGCGCCTCCGATTGGACATCGTCGTCGGCAATCCACTCCAGCCCGTCCAATTGCCGGAACAATTCACCGGAACTGCGTTCGATCTCCGGCAGGAGCGGCACGTCGCGCTCCTTTGCCAGTCTTATGTTTACCATGTGCGCCATGAATCAACGGAGGCTACGCCCGCCATGGCCGATGACGGCCATCGGCCATCCGGCCCGCGGTTCCTCCGGAGTGGAGAAGGTTGGTCGAGCGGAAGGCGCGAGCGCTTCACGAGCGGATCAGCGCTTCGACCTCCCGGATCGCGGCATCGGCGGGAATGCGTTCCATCTCGCGACCGCCGAAGGCGGCGGCGGTCAGCACCGCGCCCCGCGTCACCTTGGGGCGCAGCTTCTCCGCGATGGTCGGGCCGTAGAGGGTCAGCAGCGGCACGTCGGCAAGGCCGAACAGGTGGCTGGTCCCGCTGTCGTTTGCGACCGCCGCAGCACAGCGCCGGGTCAGCGCGATGGTGCGCACCGGGGCATAGCGCGGCTCCGCCAATTCGGCGTCCTGGAGCGGGAACAGCGCCTGCGGCACGGCGGCGCGCAGTTCGGGCAGCCAATCCAGCTCCGCCGGACCGAGGATGAAGACGGGCACCCGCCCACCGGTGACCTGGGCGCGGGCCAGCTCCACGAAGCGGTTCAGCGGCCAGCATTTCACCCGCTTGCCCGCCCCCGGGGCGATGGCGACGTAGCCCGGCCCGTCGGGTAGGACGGCGCGCGCCTCGGCCTCGGCCTCGGCCGGAATGGGCACGGCCATGTCCAGCGGCGGGCGTCGCCCGCCGGCCACCTCCAGCAGGTCGAACAGGCGGTCCAGCACATGCCGCGGCTCCTTGTAGCCGGGAGGCGGGCGGCGGTCGGACAGACGGTAGCCGGCGCAGGCCGAAACGAACAGGTCGTGCTTCAGCCGCCGAACCAACAGCGTCCGCCAGGGCAGCGCCTGGGTGTCCAGCACCAGGGAGAAGCGGTCGCGGATGGGCATCGGCTTCAGCAGGCCGAGCGGGCTGCGCCCGATTCCGGTGTCGGCGCGGAACTCGTCGATCAGCCCGTCCATCATCGGGCGCAGCGTGGTCGCCAGATGGGTGCCCTCGGTGGTGATCCAGGTGATCCGGTGGTCCGGGAACAGCCCCCGCAGGGCGCGCACGAAGGGAATCTTGATGAGCGCGTCGCCGATCAGCTCGCCATGGGTGAAAACGGCGAGCGACGGGGGGCCGGCGCGGTCGGTTGCGGGCATGCGGAAGCCTCGGGAGGATGCGGCCAAGCGGACGGCGGACTATAGCGGCCCGCATCCGGCGGCGGAACCCTCCGCGAAGCCTCGTCCGTCCATCCCCTCTGGGGAGAGGGCTATGATGGGCCGGGCCTACAGCTCCGCATTCAGACCCGACGCCGACAGTTCGACCGGGCGCACCGCGTGGCCGGAGGGGGCGTAGAGGCCGTCGCTGGCCGCCTTCTCCAGGGCCACCAGAAGGCTCCGGTTGATCGACAGCACGGCCTTGCGCATGGCGACCAGCCCCGCCGCGTTGTCGTTGATGGCGCGGTCCAGCCGCTCCACCCGCTCCAGGATCATCGCGCGCAGGTCGTCGTTCAGCCGCAGCGTGCCCGACTGCGCGTGGGTCATGATGCCGCCCAGACGGTCGGCCATCGCCTGCTTGCGCCGGGCGTAGACCTCCAGCCCCTCCAGCTCGCCGGCGGCGMGCGCCGCCGTCTCCTCGTCCAGCAGGATGCTGAGTTCCGCCACCGTGTCGAGGAACTCCGTCATCACCACGGCGGTCGGCCCGTCGGCCAGCGCGGGAAGCTCGGGCTCCGGCGCGGCGATGGGGGCGGTGTCCTCGACCGGCTTGGCGTCGGGGGCGAATTCGCGGATCAGGTCCTTGAAACGGCGGCTCATCCCTTGGTTCCTTCGCTCGTCTGGCCGTAGAGGCGGGCCACGTCGGCCTCGACCATGCGGCCGATGCCCAGGGTGCCGGCCTCGGCGATGGCCTTGCCGTACTCCTGGAGCATGAAGCTGCGCCACGTCCGCTCGCCCTGGCCGCCGCCGAAGGCGCTGCCGGTCTCGATGCCGGCGAACATGGATTCCAGCATCTGCCCGACCATCAGCGCCTCGAACTCCTGCCCGGCCTTCTCGGCGGATTGGTTTTGGGCGGCTCGCTCCGGGGCGGCGGGTTTCGCGGCCTGGGCGGTCGGAGAAAGGGGGGAGATGTCCATCACGTTGTCGTCCAGCCGGAGGTGTCAGATGATTTCCAGGTCGGCGTGCAGGGCGCCCGCCGCCTTGATCGCCTGGAGGATGGCGACCATGTCGCGCGGCCCGACGCCCAGCGCGTTCAGCCCGTTGACGAGCTGCTGCAGGCTGACGTTGCCGCCGATGGTCACGAACTGGCGCCCGTTGCCCTCCTGCACCTGCACGTCGGTGCGCGGCACCACCACCGTTTGCCCGTCGGAGAAGGGCTGCGGCTGCGACACCTGCGGCGTTTCCACCACGCGGACGGTCAGGTTGCCCTGGGTGATGGCGACGCGGCTGATGCGCACGTCGTCGCCGATGACCACGGTGCCGCTGCGCTCGTCCACCACCACGCGGGCGATGCCGTCCGGACGCACGGTGAGTTGCTCGATGTCGCCGATCAGCCGGGCGACCGCGCCGGTGTAGCGGGGCGGGATGCGCACATCGACGGTGGTCGCGTCCAGCACATGGACGGCGCTGCTGCCCAGCCGCACCGCCACCGCGTCGGCGATGCGGTTGGCGGTGGTGAAGTCGGGGTTGCGCAGCGCCATGCGGACCGCGGTCGTCTCGTCCAGCGCGAATTTCAGTTCCCGTTCCACGATGGCGCCGTTGGCGATGCGGGCGCTGGTCGGCACGCCCTTGGTCACGTTGGCGGCCACCCCGCCCGCCGAGAAGCCGCTGACCGACAGCGACCCCTGGGCCACGGCGTAGGCCTGCCCGTCGGCGCCCAGCAGCGGCGTGACCAGCAGCGTGCCGCCGAGCAGGCTGGTCGCGTCGCCCAGCGCCGACACGGTGATGTCGATGGTCGTTCCCTGGCGGGCGAAGGGCGGCAGCGAGGCCGTGACCATCACCGCCGCGGCGTTGCGGGTGCGCAGCACCTCGTCGCGGGTGTTGATGCCCAGCCGCTCCAGCATGCCCTTCAGGCTCTGCTCGGTGAAGGGCGTGTTGATCAGCCGGTCGCCCGAGCCGTTCAGCCCGACCACGAGGCCGTAGCCGATGAGCTGGTTGCGGCGCACCCCGTCGAAGGTGACGAGGTCCTTCACCCGCGTTTGGGCCAGCCCCTCCTCCGCCACGGCGGCGGCGCCCAGCAGGCAGGCCATCGCCAGCGCCAGGGCGCGGAAGGCGCGGCGGATCGGGCCATGCTTCGTCGGGCCGTGCGTCATCAGACCGTCTTTCATCGTCCCGCAGGGCGGCCGTGCCGCCCTACAGGTAATTGGCGAGGCTCATCCGGGCGATGCGGGCGGTGGCCGCCGCGGTCGCCTCGATCTGCACCTCGAGCTGGTTCATGCGCAGGCTGGCCTCCGCCGGATCGACGCTTTCCATCGCGTCGAGCTGGTCGTTGAGGACGCGCAGCTGCGTCGTGTTCATCGCCGCGATGTCGTCGAGCTGCGCGCGGTGGATGCCGAGCTGCGCGGTGGCGTCGCGCACCCCTTCGATGCCGCCCGACACCTTGGCGACCGCCGCCTCCATGTAGGGCTTGTAGGCGTCCAGCGGCAGCTGGCTGGTGTCGATGCTGGCCAGCATGTAGAGGCCCTGGAGCAGGTCCCGCATGGCCGGGTCGTTGCCCTGGATGCCGTAGGGGATCTCGGTGGAGCGGTCGAGCCGGGCGCTGAGGCGCGGCGCGGTGGACGGTGCGCCGAGGTAGAATCCCCCCTCGAAGCCGAGCGGCGAGCCCGACGGTGCGGCGAACAGGTCGTCCAGAGCCGCCACGGCGGCGGCGGTCTCGGCCGGGGTCTGCGGCGACGCGGTGCCCCCGGTGGCCGCGGCGATGGTGTCCTGCACGATCTGGATGGGGGAGGGCAGGCCGGACTCGTCGCCCTGCACGGCGCGCATGGGGGCGGCCTTCACCTCCACCCCGCCGAACAGATAGCCATTGCCAGAGGAGGCGTTGAGCATGCCCACCACCTGCTCCAGCATGGCGCGCGCCCGCACCTGGAGCGAGCTGCCGGTGGGCGAGGGCTGTCCCAGCCCGACCGAGGCGGCGGCCAGAACGTCCTGCCCCGCGGACAGGATGTTGGTCAGCGCGCTGTCCATGGTGCCCAGCCGCCCCTGCAGCAGGGCGGTGGATTTCAGGGTCTGGTCGGTCTCGTCATACAGGTTGCGCAGCGCGATGGCCTGCCCGGTGCGTGCACCCAGCGCCTTGGCGACGTCGAAATGCTTGCCGCTGGCGATCTCGTCGTTGTTGCGCAGCCGTTCGAGCTGAAGCTCGGTGTTGGCGGTCTGCAGGCGTTTGCTGAGGCCGAGGGTGGAGACGGCGTTGTAGAGCATGGCGTCAGTTCCGGATCTGGAGCAGCGTGTCGAGCATCCGCCCGGCGGCCTGGAGCACCTGGGCGCTGGCGCCGTAGCTCTGCTCGATCAGCAGCAGCTTCTGCATTTCGTCGTCGACGTTCACGCCGTCGCGGTTGAGACGCGCCGATTGCAGCGCGTCGGCGCTGATCTTGCGGGTCTTCATCTCGGACTCGGCGGTGGTGCGGTAACCCTGCTGGGTGGAGACCATGCCGGTGGCGTAGTCGCCCAGCGTGGCCGAGGAGGGCAGGTCCGCCGCGGCAAAGCTGCGGGTGGCCGAGAAGGCGTTGAGGAAGCGGTCGATCTGCGTGGTGTCGCCCGACGCCAGCGGAGCGCCCGCCTGGACGCCGCTCTGCACCTTCCAGGGGTTGCTTCGCACGCTGCCGTTGACGGCGATGCGCGAGGCCAGCCCTTCCGTCGTGCCGTAGGCGGCGCCGGCGTCGGTGAACAGGCCGGGCTGGGTGGGGTCGGCTTCCGCCGCCTGGAACTGCCGGACGATGCCCGCCGCCAGCTCGTCGAGTTGGGCCAGCGCCCGCGGCATGTCCTGGTGGGCGGTCTGGACGTAGCCCATGATGCGCCCGCTCTGGATGTCCTGGTCCGGGTTGTCGGAGATGATCTTGCCGCCGGCCACCAGATCGCCGCCGATGAGCTGAAGCGGCTGGGCGCCCGCCGGCAGTTCGCGGTCGAGCAGCGTCTGGCCGTTGCGGGTCATCACCACCACCTCACCGCTTTCGCGGGTGTGGGTGCGGATGCCGATCTCGTTCGACACCTGGTCGAGCAGCCGGTCGCGCTCGTCCATCAGGTCGCCGGTCTCGGCGCCCTTGGCCTTCTGGGTGGCGATGGCGCCGTTCAGCTCCCCGATGCGGACGAGCGAGCGGTTGACCTCGTCGACGGAGGACTGGAGCCGCGCCTTGGCGTCGTTCTGCACGGTGATGGCGGCGGCGGCGGTGTCGTGCAGGCGGCGCACCAGCGATTCCGCGGAATCCACCACGGCGGTGCGCGCCGCCTCGTTGTCCGCCTGGTTGCGGAGCTGGCTGAAGGACTGCTGGAGCTTCGCCAGCGCGGTGGAGACGGACCGCTCGTCCTGCGGCTGGCCCAGCGCCGTGGCGTAATCGGCCAGCGCCGAGGCGCGGGTTTCCTGCGCGCTGTAGCGGCTCTGCTCGAACCGGGCGTCGCGGATCAGGAACTCGTCCACGCTGCGCAGCACGCCGTCGACGCGCACGCCCTGGCCGCGCCCGCCGCTGATCGCGGTGGAGACGGCCAGATCCTTGCGGACGAAGCCCGCGGTGGTGGCGTTGGTGATGTTGTGCGAGACCAGCGCTGCTTGCTGCTGGGTCGCGCGCAGCCCGGACAGGGCGGCGCTGAGGGCCAGTTGGAGGCTCATGGCGGGCTTTCCCCTTTCCCGTCCGTCAGCGCTTCAGCCGGGTGGTCTCGTCCACCATCTCGTCGGCGGTGCGCACCAGCGTGGCGTTGGAGGAGTAGGCGCGCTGCGTCTCGATCAGCGACACCAGCTCCTCCGCGATGTCGACGTTCGACTGCTCCAGCGCGTAGCCGGCGACCGAGCCGGCGGTGCCGCTGTTGCCGTTGCTCAGCGTCATCGTGCCGCTGTCGATGCCCAGCGTGTAGGTGTTGCCGTCCTGCGGGACCAGCCCGCCGGGGTTGACCACGTCGGCGACCGGTACCTGATAGAGCGGCTGGCGGGCGCCGTTGTCGTAGACGGCCCACAGCGTGCCCGCCTTGTCGACGTCCACCGTGCTGACGCGGCCGGCGCGGGCGCCGTCGCCCATGAACTGCGGCACGTAATCGCCGTTGAGCTGGGTCAGGTTGCCGACCGAGACGTTGACGGTGTCCGGCGTCGGGTTGGCCGGCGAGGTCAGCGTGATCTGCGGCAGGGCGCCCGCCGGCAGACCGGCGTTGGCGCCCGTGGTGTTGAAGGTGACGGTGTTGGTGGACAGCGTCGCGGTGTAGCCGGCGGGCGGCGTCACCGACAGCGTCCATTCGTTCGGGTTGGCCGTCTTCGTCCAGGTCATCGTGACGTCGAGCGGGTTGCCGAGCCCGTCATAGAGCGAGGTGGAGGTGTCGAAGCTGGTGCCGTCCGTGGCCTGGGCCGGCAGGTTGCCGGCGAAGCTCATCTGCGATGTCTTGCTGCCGCCATAGGCCAGCCCGGCGATGGAGACGGCGCTTAGCCCGTCGAAGCTGCTGCGGTTCACCGCGGGCAGGCTGCCGTCCGGCCCCAGCTTCCAGGCCTGGAGATACTGGCCGGCGCTGTTGCGCAGGAAGCCCTGGTCGTCGGGCAGGAAGCTGCCGGCGCGGGTCAGCGCATAGCCGGGCGAGGTTCCGGTGTTGCCGGCGTTGTCGGCGACGACGAAGAAGCCGCGTCCCTCGATGGCCATGTCGGTGGCGGACTGGGTGCCCTGGATGGTCCCGTCCTTCAACACCTGATAATGCACGTTGGAGCGCACGCCGCCCGCGGCGTAGTTGCTCGTCGCACCGGAGGAGGTCATCAGCGTCGAGAAGTCGACCGCGGCGCGCTTGTAGCCGATGGTGGCGGAGTTGCTGATGTTGTCCGAAATGGCGGCCATCCGCGAGCTTTGCGCGGACATGCCGCTCACACCGGACCGCATGGCGCTGAACAGGCTCATCGGGAGATCCTCATCCTAAATCGGTTGGGCCGGAAGCGAGCCACGGGATTCTCCGCGATGGACTTCGGAAGGGAGAGTACAGGGCGGCTTTTAAAGCGGATTTAAAGGGCGTTTCCGAACCTTTACTTAAAATTTTCCATTCTTTTCCATGGCCCTCTTCTTTGGCGGTGCGGCGGTGCATCCCTTCCGCACGGAGGGGAGAGGAGAAACAGAAATGCGATTGCGGGGGCGGCGAACGGATGCCGCATTGCGCGGATCGACAAATACGGTCACTGTTGGACCGGTTGTCCTCCATGCATCGAGTGTCCAGAGTGAGCGAAGAGCAAAAGCAGCAGGTTACGGCAGTCGTCAAATGGTACAAGGCCGACAAGGGCTTCGGCTTCGTCCGCTTCGCCGACGGAAGCGGTGAGGCGTTTCTGCATTCCCGGGTTCTCGCCTCGCTGGGCGAGGTGTCGCTGACCGAGGGCACCGGCCTCGTCTGTGACATCGCCGAGACCCCGAAGGGGCCGCAGGTCGTGGCCATCCATTCCATCACCCCCGCCGACCCGGCGGAGGCCAAGCCGGCCCGTGCGCCGAAGCAGCGCCGGCAGCGGCAGCCGGAGGCCGGCGATCCCCAGGCCATGCGCCCCGCCGCCCCGGCGCCCATCCGCGAGCCCAAGCCGCGGCGCGAGCGGTCGGCCCCGGCCCTGATGCCGGTGCCCACCGGTGAGATGATCTACGGCACCGTGCGCTGGTACAATCTGGACAGCCAGTCCGGCCTGATCGACCCGTGGGACGACGAGACGGGCATCGGCGTCTATTTCGACCGCGCGATCCTACGCCAGTCCGGGCTGGAAGTGGTGGCCGATGGCGAGGACGTGCGTTTCGTCGCCGTGCCGGGCGACGGCGGCCCGACCGCGCTGCGCGTCGAACTGGTGTGAGCCAACGGAAATCCGGCGCCGCCGGGGCCTCCGCCCGGCGGCGCCGGATTCAAACTCCGGCTCCGGCTGCCGCCGTCAGCGGGGGGTGAAGGACCGCGAGGGGCGGCGCTCCACGACCACCGGCGGGCGCTGGTCCATGCCGCCGGAGGGGCGGGACGCGTAGTGGCCGCGGGATTCGGAGGAGTCCATCCGCCCGGCGGCCTCGCGCACCTCGAAGATGCGGCGTTCGACCGGCAGGCTCTCCGCCAGGACGATCACGGTGTTGAGCGAGATCCGGTCGATCGCCGGCTCCAGCCGGTCGGCGCGCAGCCGGCCCGCCTGCACATGCTCCTCCACCTCGGCTTCCGAGCACTTCAGCCAGGCCGCCGCCTCGGCGATGGAGAGTGACTGGTCGCGCATCGAAGAAGCTCCAAGACTGGGGTGGGGACAGGAAACCGGGTTGCAAATAGGGGTGTACCCGATTTCCGCGCCGAACAACAGGGTGGCGAATGGGCGTCCCGTCACAAGACGCCCGGAAACCGCCTCTTTTTACTCCTTCGTGACGGTCCGGCAGCGCTGCTGGAGCAGGGTGACGGCCTGGGCGGCCTCGTCGCCCTGCAGCGTGAAGGCCCGCTCGTCCAGCAGCCGCCCGTTGGCGTTGAAGGCGCGGACGAACAGGCCGTGCGCGGTGCTGGTCACCACCACGTCCACCACGGCGTCCGCCGTTTCGTCGCTTGCGACGTCGATGAAGGAGGCGAGTTCCGCCAGTTCGCCGTTGTCCGTCCAGTCGGCCTCGGCGATCAGGTCCAGCAGGTCGTTCAGTCCGCCGGCCGGCTCGCAGCGCTGGACGCGCGGGTCGGCGCCCTGGATGGCCGCCGTGAAGCGGGTCAGCGCCTCGCGGATGCGGGTTTCCTCCGCGGGGTCGAGTTCGGGTTCGCCGTCCTCGCCGACGCGGGCCAGACCGAGGAAATCGGGAACCGCGTCCTCGCCGGCGGCCTCGACCGCTTCCGCCGCCTCCTCGATCAGGCCGACGACGCCGACCAGACGGGTGCCGGCGTCCGCCGGATCGGCCAGCAGGTCGCCCTCGCGGACGAAGCGCAGCGCCGCGTCGGTCGAGTCCAGCATGCGCAGCAGCAGGGTGCGGCGGTCGGCGGCCTCCAGATAGACCAGAGCCTCCGGCTCCAGCCAGACCGGCAGCAGGCGGGTGTCGGCGGCGGTCTCCAGCAGGCCGGTCGAATCCAGCGCCGCTTCGATGGTCTCCACGGCGGGCGGTTGCGACAGGTCGCCGGACACCTCCACCGCCAGCCAGAAGAGGGTGGCGATCATGTCGTCGCCCTGGGAGTCGGTGCGGCGGACGGATTCGGCGATGGTCTCCACCTCGTCCAGGAATTCCGGCTGTTCCTCCTCGCGCAGCTTTTCCAGCGCGGCTTCCAGCACCGCTTGCCGGCCGGCGTCCAGCGTCTCGTCGAGCAGTTCGTCGAAGCGGCGGTCGCTGTTGCGCCAATAGCGGACCAGGCGCTCCGCCGGCGTGCCCGTGAAGGTTCCGGAGGCCGGCTTGCCCGCGCCGTTCCGCCCGTTGCCTGTCTTTGCCATGCTGCTTCTCCTGACTGGTCCGCCGACGCCGTCGGGCGCGAGGGTAACGATACGGGCAGTGACCGTAGTGGCCGAAGGGCGCGCTGGCAAGCCGCCTGTCAAGCCGCCTGTCAAGCCGCCTGTCAAGCCGTTGTCTTCCGCTTTCAGGGCACTCGACAGCGGCGCCCGTCCTGCGGCAGGCTGGGCCCCGCAATCAAAAGCCGGAGGGCAGGACCCGTGACGACGCGCGATGAGACCGAGGCCCTGCTGGCGGAGCTTCGCAAGGGCTTCGGCGTGGCCTCGAACAGTGAGCTTCTGCATCTGTTGGCTGCGCTGGGGCGGGTCGTGCTGGACGAATCCAGCCGCGACGAGCGTGGACGCCGCGTGCTGAAGATCGTCGGCAAGGGCGGGCGCGAACGCCAGATCGTGATTTCGGAGTAGAAGGGAAACACCCTTCCCCATGATGCTAAAGGGGAAGGGCGTTCTCGTCAGCTCGCGCGGACGCGCTGGAGGAAGCCGGACAGCTCGCGGTTGAGCGCGTTGGCGCCGTCGGCGAGGTCGTGGGCCTTGTCGAGGAGCGTGCGGGCGGCGGTGCCGCTGCGGTCGGCGGCGGCGTTGACGCCGGCGATGGTCTGCGTCACCTCGGTCGTGCCCAGCGCCGCCTGATGGACGTTGCGGGCGATTTCCTTGGTGGCAGCGCTCTGCTGTTCCACCGCCGCGGCGACGGTGGCGCCGATGGTGCCGACGCGGGTGACCACCTGGACGACCGCCTGGATCTCCTGCACGGCCTCGCCGGTGGCGCTCTGGATGCCCGCGGCCTGGGCGGCGATCTCGCCGGTGGCTCGGGCGGTCTGGGCGGCCAGCGCCTTCACCTCGTTGGCGACGACGGCGAAGCCCTTGCCGGCCTCCCCGGCGCGCGCCGCCTCGATGGTCGCGTTGAGCGCCAGCAGGTTGGTCTGGCTGGCGATGTCGTTGATGAGGTCGACGACGCGGCCGATGCTCTGCACGGAGTCCGCCAGGCCGCCGATTTGCCCGTTGGCGCGCTCGGCCAGGGTCATCGCCTCGCGGACGATGTTGGTGGATTCGGTGATCTGGCGGGTGATCTCCTCGATGGAGCTGGTGAGCTGCTCCGACGCGGCGGCGACCGTCTCCACGTTGGCCGAGGTCTGCTCGGTCGCGGCGGCGACGCTGGTGGCGAGGCGATTGGTCTCCTCCGCCGTGGCCGACATGCTGCGGGCGCTCTCCTCCATCTCGGTGGATTCCGCCACGAAGCGGCTGACCACGCTGCCCACGGCCCCCTCGAAGCTGCTGGCGATCTCCTCCAGCGAGCGCTTGCGGTCCTCCTCGGCGCGGCGGGCGGATTCGATCTGCTCGGCCTCCAGCCGGCGCTTGGCGAGAGCGTTCTCGCGGAAGACCTCCACGGTGCGGGCCATCGCGGAGATCTCGTCGCGGCCGCCGGACGGAACCGTCACGTCAAGGTCGCCGGCGGCGATGCGCTCCATCCCGCCCTGAAGGGTGAGCAGGCGGCGCACCACCATCCGGCGCACGAAGACCAGGACGACCAGCGCCGACAGCAGCAGGCTGACCACGCCGACCCCGATCTGGAGGATCGTGCCGTTGGACAGGGCCTTTTCGCTCTCCTCGGCGGCGGTGGTGATGGCGCCCTCCTGCGTGTGCACGAGGTTCACGACCGCCATGGACAGCGTTTCGGACAGGCTCAGATTGTTGGTCAGCAGGTCCCGCTGCGCCTTCAGGATGTCCAGCTCGGCCAGACGGGTGGGGATCAGCCCTTCGGGCTCGACCGAGAGGGTTTCGATCGCCTTCAGCGGTTCGGCCATCGCGTCGCGCGAGGCGTCGGGCAGGCGGCCGGAGTTGGCGACCATGGTGGTCAGGAGAATGCGCGTCTGCGCGTCGATGACCGACAGCCGGTTCAGGTCGGCGCTGGCCGCCGCCTCGGTCAGCAGAGCGCGGACGGTGCTGGCGCCGTCGTCGATGCTGCGGACGATGGTCAGCCGCTCTTCGGTCTGGAAATAATCCTCGCCGGCCTTCAGCCGCTCCTCCGGGGGACGGGTGTCGTCCTGGAAGAGGGCGCGCTGCATGTCCACTTCGCTGCTGTGGATCGACTTCCAAGGCGCCGCGAGCTGCGACAGGCGCCGCGTGGCGATGGACACCTGCTCCAGCAGTTGCGTGCGGCGGTCGCTCAGCCCGATCCGCTGGTCCGCGGCTTGGTCGAGCAGCGTGACGTTGGCGAGCATGGCCTGGGCGGCGACGCTGGCGGCGGCGGTTTCGGACTTGCCGCCGGTACGGGAGCCGGCGTTGGCGCTGTTCTGCTCCAACTCGGCCAGATCGCGCAGCTCGCGTTCGAAGTCGTGCCGCTCCATGGCGATGCGCGCCGCCAGGTCCGCCTTCTCCTCCTTGCTCGTGACGGAGCGGAAGGCGGGAGCCAGCGCGTCGATGCGGCCCGCATGCTGGGCCGCCCGCAGGGCACCGACCGCGGACGGCACGGCCTCCGCGGTGATGACCTGCAGCGTCCGGCCGAAGCCGGCGTATCCGGTCAGCGCCACCCCGACGGCGGCGAGCGTGCAGCACATCACGGCGCCGACGCCGGTGAACAGGCGCCCCTGAACGCCTCCCAACCGGCTTGGGCGCACCACCCTATCCTGGGCATTTCCTAACGATTTGGACATCTCATCTCTTCCCCAACGGCGGTCTTGCTTCTCGCCGGCGCCGCCGCACGCCATCCGCGGCGGGCCTTGTCCCCTCTTCCCGTCAGCCGAGCCAGGCCGTGTGGGCCAGAACCTCGTTCGAGCCCCGCCAGACCATATCGAGCGCAACATAAGTGATGATCGCAAGACCGATCCAACCAATCCAGCGATGTTTGTGCAGGACACGTGCAATTATGTTCGCGGCGGCGCCCATCAGCGCCACCGAGAGCAGCAGGCCGAGCACAAGCACGGTCGGATGTTCCTTGGCAGCACCGGCCACGGCCAGCACATTGTCAAGCGACATCGACACGTCGGCCACCACGATCTGCCAGACGGCGGCGCCCACGGTCGCCGCCCCCACGGCGGCGACGGCCGTGTTGTTGTTGATGGAGGCGGTTCCGGGCAGGACATCGGGGGCGTCGAGAGCCTCCTCCGGCGTGATCTCCTCCGCCCCGCCGGAGCGCAGTTCGCGGAACATCTTCCAGCAGACCCAGAGCAACAGCACGCCGCCGGCCAGCGTCAGGCCGATGATGGCGAGAAGCTGCGTGGTCATCAGCGCGAAGATGATGCGCAGGACGATCGCGGCGCTGATGCCCCACATGATGACCTTGCGTCGCTGCTCCTGGGGAACGGCGGCGGCGGCCATGCCGACCACGATGGCGTTGTCGCCGGCCAGCACCAGATCGATGGCCACCACCTGCCCGAAGGCGACGAGTTGCGGCCAGAGTTCGGCGGTCAGCATGATTGGTCTCCATTGCAGCGGGGCGCCCGGTGATTGGGGCGCCCCGCGGTATCCTTTGTGTGCGGTGAGGGCGCCCGGTCAGCGCATGAGGAGATGGGGCAACCAGAGGGAGAAGGTCGGGACGTAGGTGACGAGGAGGAGGGTGATGAAGAGKGCGCCGTAGAAGGGCGTGATGGAGCGCATGACCTGCCCGACGGAGACCTCGCCGATGGCGCAGCCGATGAACTGGGTGGTGCCGACCGGCGGGGTGTTGAGGCCGAGCGCGCAGTTGATCAGCATGACGATGCCGAACTGCACCGGGTCCATGCCGTACTGCATGGCGATGGGCAGGAAGATCGGCGTGCAGATCAGGATCGTGCTCGCCATGTCCATGAAGGTGCCGAGCAGGAACAGGATGATGTTGATYAGCAGGAAGATGACCAGCGGGTTGGTCGAGATGCCGGCCATCAGCTCGCCGGTGATCTCGGCCACCTGATAGAGGCCCATGATGTACTGGAACATCGTGGAGACGCCGATCAGCAGCAGGACGACGCCGGTCGTCTTGACCGTCTTGGCGGCGGCGGCCAGGAAATGGTCCCAGGTCAGCGTGCGGTAGACGAAGGTGGTGAGCAGCAGCGCGTAGATCACCGCGATGGAGGCGGACTCGGTGGCGGTGAAGACGCCCGAGGTGATGCCGGCCAGGATGATGACGACGATGAGCAGGCCSGGCGCGGCGGCGGCGAAGGAGCGGCCCAGGATGGCCCAGCCCGGGAAGGTGCCGGCGGGGTAGCCGCGCTTGACCGCGACGTAGTAGGCGGCGCCGAGGTTGCTGACCATCAGCAGCAGGGCGGGGACGATGCCCGCCGCGATCAGCGCGCCGATGGAGGCCTTGCCGCCGGCGGCCAGCGCGTAGATGATCATGTTGTGGCTGGTCGGCATCAGCGCGCCGACCAGGGCGGCGTGGGTGGTGACGTTGACGGCGTAGTCGGCGTGGTAGCCTTCGCGCTTCATCATCGGGATCATCACCGCACCCATGGCCGAGACGTCGGCGACGGGGGAGCCGGCGACGCCGCCGAACAGCGTGCAGGCGACGACGTTGGACATGCCGAGGCCGCCGCGGATGTGGCCGACCATGTTCTTGGCGGTGGCGACGATCTTGTCGGCGACGCCGCCGTGGAGCATCAGCTCGCCGGAGAAGACGAAGAAGGGGATGGCGAGGAAGGAGAAGACGTTCATGCCGGACATCATCTGCTGGAAGATGACGGCGACGGGGAGGCCCTCGTAGAGGATGGTGCAGAGCGCCGACAGGCCGATGGCGAAGGCGACCGGGATGCCCAGGACGAGGAAGCCGAAGAAGGTGACGGCCAGAATGGTCAGTTCCATGAYGGYGCGACCTCCTCGCCGCGGATGATGGCGACGACGTGYTCGATSGMGAARWGCACGATCAGGACGCCGGAGAGCACGAGCGGGATGTAGCGGACGGCTTCGGAGACGTGCAGGTTGGGGATGTAGTAGGCGGCGACGGAGGTGCCGAGCACCCAGCCGTTGTAGGCCATGCAGGCGCCGAAGACGCCGACGAGGGCGTAGATGACGATCTCGACCTTGCGGCGGACGACGTCGGGCAGCATGACGAGGAAGGATTCGAGGCCGATGTGGCCGGCGTCGCGGACGCCGACGGCGGCGCCGATGAGGGTGACGTAA